>JACRDW010000054.1 GCA_016212785.1 Methanobacteriota archaeon
CCCTCGATCTTGCGCCTTTGACCAGACTCGGCCACCCCCGCCTCTATAACTGTTCTCTGAGTTTTTTAGCTTTTTCCTGCAAGATTTCGCAGGATTTGCTGAATATTTCCTCAGGTTTCAAAGCTCCTGTAGACTCTATCTTTATTATGAACTTCTTATCATTTCCTCTGACTTTTATTGCATCCAGCTCGCATGCCTCAACGCAAGAGTTGCACAGAATGCACTTTTTTTCGTCCAAAACTTTTACTTTCTTTTTTTCTATTGATAGTATATTTCTTGGACATGCAGCAACGCAATCTCCGCACAAATCGCACTTGTCTGTTATCTCAACTTCAGGATAATATTTGTACGATACTACGGCAGGCTGCCACTTTGCATGCTCCTTACCAGTTCCGAGAACTGCCTCCGCTTCCAGAGAAATTTTCTGACCTTTCCCGAGCTTTAAGAGCGGCATGCCTTCAATTGGCTTCAGCTTCGAATCTTCTGATTTCATGTCCTGTGAATAAATCACGCAGGGTCCTTCCTTATTTAGAGAAAGTTTCAGCGTGCACTTCGAGCAGCCATTTTTGCAGGAGCACTCTCCTCTAAAATTGAAAATCTCAAGGTCAGTCTTTATAGGTACTAATCCAAGTCTGTGCGCTATTATTTCGTCGTAGAGCGAGGAGGTGTTTTCGAGAAAGTCGACATCTTCTATAGCCAATGTCGGAACTTCGGAAATTATCGTTCTCCTTATCGCGTTTGCAATGCTTGCATTCGCGTCGTCTAAAATCAAGCTCAAAGAAGTTTTATCTTTCTCGAGAATTTTGACTTCCATCCTACACTCTCCTGCCCCTCTTTCCGCCCGGTGCTTTGGTACCGTCGTGCGGGATTGGTGTTACGTCCTCAATCCTGCCGATTTTTAGACCTGCTCTCGCCAGCGCACGAATCGCAGGCTGCGCCCCCTGACCGGGAGTTCTGGAGCCGCTTCCTCCGGGAGCTTTTACTTTTATGTGCACTCCTATTACGCCCTTTTCTTTGGCTTCTTCCGCAGCTCTCGCCGCCGCCTGCATCGCGGCATAGGGAGAGCTCTCTTCCCTGTCAGACTTTACGATTCTTCCGCCGGACCATCTTGAAATGGTTTCTGCCCCTGTTAAATCCGTTATGTGGATAATCGTATTGTTGAACGAAGAGTATATATGAGCTACGCCCCAGAGTTTCGTTTCCTTTGGCATGCTTATCCCTCGCTTAATTGAATCTTATCTTCCTCATCAGCCATCACCAGATAGCTGGGTGCGGTAACTTTTTTTCCCTTAACAGAAACATGCCCATGGACTATAAACTGCCTTGCTTGATTAACTGTTGTAGCCATGCCTTTTTTGAATACCACGCTCTGCAGCCTTCTGCCCAGGATGTTCTCTGTCTTTAAAGCAAGCACGCTGTCCAAAGTAGCGTCGTTTCCTAGGAGATTTAACCTTTTAAGCCTGTCGAGGAGCTGCTTTTCCTCTTTTCTTGCCTGCTCTGTTTTGAGTGCAAAAAGTTTTCTAGCCTGCCTTCTGAAGCCTCTCGTCAGGGTCTCTACCCTCCATATCTCTTTTTTATTTTTCAGGCCGTAAGTTTTGAGAATCTTCTTTTCTTCTCCTAGCCTGTCCGCACGCCAGGGATGCTTTGGCCTCTGATATTTTTTCTTGATTCTCCTCGGATCTCCCATGCCTACTTCTCCTTAGCTTCTTTTTTCTTCTCTTTCTCCGCTTTCTCCGCGGCCTTTGCTGCTTCCGCGATCTTCTTCCTGCTAACACCAATTGTAGTGCCTGTCCTGAAACTCGTCCTGGTTCTCTGTCCCCTAACAGGCAGGCCCAACTCGTGCCTTATTCCGCGGTAGCTTCTAATTTTCTTAAGCCTGTTCAGGTCGTCCCTAAGACTAATTACCAAATCAGAGCCTATAGCGTGGAGATTTTTGCCAGTTACGTACTCTTTTCTCCTGTTGAAAATCCAGGGCGGCACCTTCTGCTCCTGGAATTTGCTCACGACATCATCCAGTTTATTCGCCTCTTCCTCGGTTAAATACCCTACCTTTTTGTTTGCATCCAGCCCAGCAAGACTGCAGACGATTTCTCCAATCCTTATGCCGATTCCCCTGATCTTGCTCAGTCCGTAGGGTATCTTCTTTTTGCCGTCTACGTCTGTGCCGCTTATCCTGACTATGTGCCTAAACTCTTCTGCTGGTTTTTCAACCAAATTCATTCCTCCAAACGATATTTACCACTATAGTTTAACTTCATACTCACTTTTTGTAAAATAACACCAGTATATAAATTTTGTATCTATTTTCTTTGGGTGAACGTTAGCCTTTCTACTTTCTGAAAGAAAGTAGCAAATTTCAACGTCTGAAGATTTGCAAAGCAAATCTTCTACGTTGGAAATGCTCCTCTTGCATGCAAGAGGAGAAAGAAAGGGTACGCCGGGGAGAGGATTTGAACCCCTGATCTCCTTTCGGAGAAACAGATCTCAAATCTGCCGCCTTACCGGGCTAGGCTACCCCGGCA
>JACRDW010000056.1 GCA_016212785.1 Methanobacteriota archaeon
CGGACATGCCAGCTTCCTTGCGGAATTCTTGCGCACTAGCTTCGCTATTGCGATAGCAAGAATCCGCAGGATTGGTATTTATGCTTTTCTATAATGAGAAAATTAACCTACTCAAACTCAATCGTAGCAGGAGGCTTGTCAGTTATGTCGTACAACACTCTCGTTACTCCGGGTACCTCTCTTGTTATCCTCTTCTGAATTTTTTTCAAAACTTGCCAGGGTAGGGGCATGGCTGTAGCTGTCATGGCATCCACGCTTTCCACCGCTCTCACAGCAATAGTGTAGCCGTATTCCCTTATGTCTCCCTTCACTCCCACGCTCTTCCCTTCCAGCAGTGCTGCCAGGGCCTGCCATGGTTTTAAGCCAGCTTTTTTAATTTCTTCCTCCACAATCGCATTCGCTTCCTTCACGATTGTGATTTTCTCCGGAGTTAGTTCTCCGAGGACTCTCACTGCCAGTCCTGGTCCAGGGAAAGGCATTCTCTCGGAAACGCTCTCCGGCAGCCCAAGCTCCCTCGCAACCTTGCGCACTTCGTCCTTGTACAAGTCGCGAAGCGGCTCTACCAGCCTGAGAATCATTCCGGAAGGTAAACCAGCGACGTTGTGGTGGCTCTTTATCCCGCCCATGCTCTCTATCCAGTCAGGAGCTATAGTACCCTGCACCAGGAACTTTGCATTCTCTTTTTTTGCGACTTCCTCAAAAATTCTGATGAAGAGCTCTCCAATTATTTTGCGCTTCTTTTCAGGCTCGGTTACGCCCTTCAAAGCCTTCAGAAATCTCTCTCTTGCGTTGACCACGACGAGGTTCATCCCGAGTTTATTCTTGAAGACTTCAACTATCTCTTTCTCCTCGTCTTTCCTCATAAGTCCGTGGTCTACGAAAACAGCGATGAGGCGCTTTCCCAGCGCCCTGTGTGCAAGCACGGCAGCAGCGCTGCTGTCAACTCCGCCGGAGAGTGCGATGATTGCTGTCTCGCTGCCCACTTGCTTTTTAACTTCTGCTAACGCTTCTTGAACGAATTTTTTTGCGTCGAACATATTCTCCCTCTATATCTTTAGGCTTTCTATACACTTTTTGCATAAACAAAAGCAATCGTCTACACCCAAACTATCAAGTAAATCATGCTTATATTCATGAGACAAACCAACCTGTAGTCTTCTAGCCATGCCAAACGCTTGACCAAATGCTATGCGAGGATTTTTATCTGGATCTTCCCCAACCATTTCCTCTTTTTGATATCTCCACCCTATAACATCAACCCTCCCGTAGATTGTTCCTCTATTTATAAAAACATCTTTACAATCAAATTTTTTCTTAATATACTCTTCTATTCTTTTATACAATTTTGATTCCGACTTCTTTTTCATGTTCTCGGTTAGATTTTTATTTTTGTTATGCCTTCTCACTTTTCTTCCTCACCGCAGCCTCCACAAAAGCCTTGAAAACCGGTGCAGGAGCGAGCGGACGGGATTTGAACTCTGGGTGGAACTGCGTTGCGAGGAAGTGGAAGTGCCCTGGAATTTCGAGGATTTCCATCCTCCTTCCGCCGTCGCTTTTTGCAGAAAATTTTAAGCCGTGCTTTTCAAAGTTCTCGATGTACACCGGATTTACCTCGTAGCGGTGGCGGTGGCGTTCACCTACCTCGCTCTTGCCGTATATTTTGTAGGCGAGCGTGTCTTTTTCTATTACCAGCGGAATTTCTCCAAGCCTCATCGTGCCCCCCATCTGCGTGATGTCCTTCTGCTCCGGCAGGAGAGCTATTACAGGATGCGGGGTCTGCGGCTCTAGCTCTGTGCTGTTCGCCCCCTTCAAGCCTAAAACGTTCCTTGCAAATTCTATCGCAGCGAGCTGGAAGCCGAAGCATATTCCGAGGTAGGGTACGTTGTTTTTTCTCGCAAACTCGATTGCTAAAATTTTTCCCTCAGACCCTCTTACCCCGAAGCCCCCTGGCACAAGTATGCCGTCTGCTCCTTGCAACAGGCTGACTTTCCTCGGGTCCTCTTCCAAGTCAAGCGATTCAATCCAGACGATTTCTACCCTGCGGTCGAGGGCGTAGCCGGCATGCCTGAGAGCTTCCACAATGCTTATGTAAGAATCTCTCAAGCCAGTATATTTACCCACGACTGCGATTTTTACAGTTTCTTGCACGCTCTTTGATTTTTCAACGAACTTTTTCCATGCCTTGATATCATAGCCCCGCTCTCTCATGTTTAGCTTGCTCAGAATATTGTCCCCGACACCCTGCTCCTCCATTACAAGGGGAACTTCATAAACGCCGTCCACGTCGTGGTTGCTTATTACGTCCCTTTTACTGACGTCGCAGAACAGCGCTATCTTGGCCTTTGTTTCCTCGGAGAGAGGCTTGCTAGTCCTGCAGACGATTATGTCCGGCTGAATGCCTATGCTAAGCAACTCCTTAACGCTGTGCTGGGTCGGCTTTGTTTTCTGCTCGCCGACTGCCTCGAGAGTAGGAACAAGCGTTACGTGGACGAAGAGCACGTTTTCCTTTCCATTCTCCATTCTCATCTGGCGCATCGCTTCCAGGAAAGGCATGCTCTCTATGTCGCCCACCGTTCCTCCGATTTCTACGAGAAGAACGTCAGGATTGTTAATCCTCGCAATCCCATAGATTTTCCTCTTGATTTCGTCTGTCACGTGAGGAATAATCTGCACAGTCTGTCCGAGGTATTCTCCTTTCCTCTCCTTTTCGAGAACAGTAAGATAAATCCTGCCGGTCGTTATGTTGTGCTCCCTGCCGATTTCAATATCAAGAAAGCGCTCATAGTGCCCGAAGTCCAAATCAGCTTCATAGCCATCTTTAGTTACCCAGACTTCACCGTGCTGATAAGGATTCATCAGCCCAGGGTCCACGTTCAGGTAGGGGTCTATTTTGCATATATCAACCTTTATAC
>JACRDW010000055.1 GCA_016212785.1 Methanobacteriota archaeon
TAAAAATTCATGGAGCCTCTTGATAGCGCTGTACTTCTCTTTCTTCTCCACCCTCGCTTCTTCCACCGCATTTTTTAAAATTTCTATAGAGGCGTCGTAATTTTTTCTGTCTACGGGATATGGAAACCCGTCCTTGCCTCCGTGCGCGAAGGAATACTTCGCAGGGTCTTTCCAGCTTGCTTTCGAGCCGTATAATAGTTCTGATATTAGAGCCAGAGCTCTGAGAGTTTTCGGACCTATGCCTCGAATAGCTACGAGCTCCTCATAATTTTCAGGCTGCATTTCGTAGGCTTTTTTTAGCATATGCATTCCCCTCTCACCTATGTCGATGTCGAGCACCGGATGATGCGAGGGCAGCAAAAGCTCTTCGATTTTGTCTCCAAAAAATTCAGTCAGCTGCCTCTGCTTGAAATATCTACTCAGATGTTCGGGATTATCTTTTACCAAGTCAACGCTGGTCTCTCTCGCCTCTTCGCTTTCTTTTGCGGTCATGTCTAGTACGCTGCTTTCTCTCCTGTTGCAGCAAATTGCAGAATGCGGCGTCTCTACGAAGCTTTCAATTCTCTCAGAAAGCCAGTGATACCTTCGCGCGTAATTTTCGTTCATCCCCTGCTGCACGACTGCCCAGCCGCCGCGCTCATTAAGGAAAAAGCAGTGGTGGTAAAGCTGATAGCCGTCCTGCACACATGCATTATCTACCTTCGCAGCCATTCTGCTTGAATATTTCAGTTTTTCCACCTTATTCGAAGGCAGGGAAAAAACATTTCCTGCGCTTTCAATTTCGTTTGGAGCCTTCTTCGAAGTTTTTCCTTTTCCGCCGGCCACAAAAATTCCGTGCTTCTCTGGCTCGAGTGCAACCTTCAGCGCACCGCAGGTCGTCGTTGTAGTCCCGGAAGAATGCCAGTCAAAACCCAGCACGCAGGAAAAAGCCTGGAACCAGCAAGGCTCGGAGAGCCTTCTTAAAAACTCCTCGCTGCCGTACTCGTAAACAATCGCTTCGGTAATGCCCCCTGCGAGCTTTACCATCCTTTCAAAAAGCCATCTCGGAGCTCTCCCGCTGTGCAGCGGCAGCTCAACAACGCCGGTGCGCTTCATACAAATAGCGTTAAGGATAACTTGATAACGCATATTTGACAATAAATATTTCAAATGGGACGATTACAGAAAGACGTAAAAGTAAAAGCAATTGCAGTTGTAATTGTTGCTTTTTTTAGGTGAAAATATGAAATTTGAAGAAATAGATATAAATCCGCTTATTCTGGAAGCGGTTAAAGATTTGAAGTTTGAAGAAATGACATTTATCCAGGAATCAGTGCTTCCCTTCGCACTTGAGGGAAAGGACGTTATCGGCCAGTCGCCGACAGGTTCAGGGAAAACCGTCGCCTTTTCAATTCCCCTGATTCAGAAGGTCGAAAAGGGAAAAGGTATTCAGGCACTAGTTTTAAGCCCGACGAGGGAGCTGGCACTGCAGATAACCGATGTGATAAACGACGTATCAAAGAACAAAAAGGTAAATGTGGTGACGGTTTATGGTGGACAGCCGATAAAGGCGCAGTTCGCAGGATTAAGAAAGGCAGAAATCGTCGTGGGTACTCCGGGCAGGATATTGGACCACCTTCGAAGGAAAACGCTTGACCTCTCAGGCATTAGAATCCTGGTCTTGGACGAGGCAGACAGAATGCTGGACATGGGATTCATTCGCGATATAACAGCGATCATAGGGCACATTCCGAGAAACCGCCAGAGCATGCTGTTCGGCGCCACTATCCCCGACGAGATAAGAAAGCTTGCAGAACGCTTCATGAAGAACCCAGAAATATTCAGGTCCGGGAACGGTATAGAGGAGCCAAAGGTCGAGCAGACATACATAGAGGTCAGGAAGAATGAGAAGTTCCAGATGCTTCTGGCTCTTCTCAAAAGGGAGGACCCGTTTTCTGCGATTATTTTTACAAATACGCAGATCATGGCCGACGTCCTGTCAAAGAATCTCTACAAAAATCGCATCAATGCGTGGGCTATTCACGGCGGGCTGACGCAGAGCAGGAGAGAAAGGATAATGGGGCGGTTTAGAAATGGGGATTTCCAGATTCTCGTGGCAACGGACGTTGCATCAAGGGGTCTCGACATAACAGGCGTCAGCCACATTTTCAACTATGACATTCCTCCAAGCGCAGACGACTACACCCATCGCATAGGGAGAACAGCCAGAGCCGGGAAAACCGGACGAGCAATCTGCATGCTAAGTCCGGACGGCCACGACAACATGAGAAGAATTCACGTCGAACGCAAAGACGTTAAACCCGAGGTATTCGAGGGCTTTAACTCCGGCGACTATCCAAGGATTGAGTTCAGCATGGGGAGACCAAGTTTCAAAAAGAACGTCCGAAGGTTTGGAAATAGAAGACGGTATTTAAAAATCAGCTCTCCGCCGCCAAGGTATTAAAGCCTTTTTTCCTTCCTTTTTTTGAATTTTTTATTTTTTCTAATATTTTAGCATGGCAGGATGTGCAGTAATCCTTAAATCCGCTTATCCTTTTACCGCATTCAACGCAGTTTTTCTCTTCTTTTCTTCTACCTACCATTTTTCACCCTTAGCTCATCTAGAATTTCGCATTAAACGCGGCACGATTTGAAAAAATCTAACAAGATGACCCAAAAGATTAACGAGTGTTTTATAATAGGTTACAACCACCGCCTAATTTTTCACTCCTTCTGTATCCTGTACTTCAAAAACAGCTCTTTGAGGCGCGGTATTAATTCGGAGCGCTTTTTTACGTAGAGTATGAACCTTGGATGATATACCTTCGGATAAACGTCAGCCTCGTGCTCCATCGTGAAGGGCTCCCCCCAGACTGTTAGATGCGCCTCCTTTACGTCCTCGGTCTCGCTCAGGTCGATCATCTTGAAGCCCACATTCTCCTTAATGTCCCTCCACATCGGCGGGGCTACCTTTTCCTTTCCTGCGCATTTCTCGATCTTCGGCTGGACTTCCTTCTCCCAGTGCGCTTTTAAGCCGTGCCTCAGTACGAACTCGATTCTTTTTGTTTTTGGATTCTCGATTGCAGACTTCAAAAGTTTGTCGAATACTTCCTGAGAACGGAGTACTCCCAGTGGAGTGTTGAACCACCACATCGCGCCTCGATTGCGCAGGGCAAATTCCTCGCCCGCAGAGAAGTGACTCTTGGCTATTAGCTCGATTTCTGGCTCCGGCTTTTGCAGCCCGTCTTTGAGGCTCATTATTTCTTCGTGCGCTTCTTCATACTTCATCCCGTGCCCCAGCTCATGTATTGCGTGCAGGCAGAGCAGGAGCAGAATCAGAGAAATTAAATAAGCCTCTGGAAGTATTTCGAGCGCGTGCAGAACGAGACCTATGATGCTCGCAGCAATCACGGCGAGCAAGTCCCAGTGCTTGACGTCAAGCATGCGTCCTTCCATGGTAAACCCTACTACGTTGTATTATTACCACAATGCTTATAAACATCGCTGTTTATAACTTTTGTTTTCAGGAGATAAATTATGAAGATGCCGAGAGAGAGGAGGACTTATTGCCCGACCTGCAAGAAGCATACGGTCCACGAAGTTCTCAAGGTGAAGAAGAGGAAGGCGAGCGAATTAAAAGCAGGACAGCGCCAGTTCAGGAGAATCCTGAAGGGATACGGAAGCTTTCCGAGAGCGCTACCCTCTGGCTCAAAGCCCACAAAGAAGGCCAATCTAATACTGAGGTGCAAGACCTGCAAAAAGGCGCACAGTATGGAAGGTTTTAGGATTAAAACCCTCGAGATAGAGGAGGCTTAGTCGTGGAGTTGATTCCCCAGCCGAAGAGCAGGTTTTTGCGGGTCAAGTGCTCGGATTGCGGCAACGAGCAGGTTATGTTTGGCTCTGCTTCCACGAGCGTTAATTGTCTGGTATGTGGAAAAACTATTGCAAAGCCAAGAGGGGGAAAGGCCAACATATTGACCAAGATTGTAGCTGTTCTGGAATAGGGGCGATATTTTTGGTTAGAAAAAGGCAGGCTCTACCGAGCGAAGATGAGCTGGTTATCTGCACGATAACCAAGGTATTCTCTCACGGAGCCTTTGCGAGTCTGGACGAATACGGAGGAAACACAGGATTCATACACATATCAGAGGTAGCCTCGACCTGGATTAAAAACATCCGGGACTTCGTAAAGGAGGGTCAAAAAACTGTTGCAAAGGTGCTGAGCGTTGATGCGCAGAAGGGGCACGTTGATATATCGACGAGAAGGGTAGGCGACTCCCAGAAAAAGACCAAGATGCAGGAATGGAAGAGAGCGCAGAAATCCGAGAAGCTTCTGGAGATTGTTGCGAAAAAAGTAAATAAGAGTCTGGACGACGCGTACAGCGAAGTTGGCTTCAAGCTGGAGGAGAAGTATGGGGAGATATATGCCGCGCTGGAGGAAATCTCTACTTTCGGTAGGGAGGCGTTCTCGAGATTATCTGTGCCGGAGTACTGGATTGAGCCGGTTGTGCAGATTGCGAGAGAAAACGTTGCACTGCCGTTGGTGAACATAACAGGCTACCTGGACTTAAAATCTCCTGCGCCGAATGGAATTGAAATCATAAAGGAAGCGCTGATAAGTGCGAGGAATGAAAAGTTCGGTGAGGACGTCAAGCTCGACATAAGATACGTGGGCTCCCCAAGATACAGAATTAACGTAACAGCCCCGGACTACAAGACTGCCGAGGAGTCGCTCAAAAAATGTGCAGAAAAGGCTATGGTGGTCATTGAGGAAAAAGGCGGAAGCGGCAAATTTCTGAGAGACGTTAAGGAAGAGAAATGAAGATGAGACATTGCAAGAAATGCAGGAGCTACACCCTCGAAGAGAGGTGCAAGAAGTGCGGGGCAGAAACCACAACGCCTCACCCGCCCAGGTTCTCGCCTCAAGATCCTTATGGAAAGTACAGAAGAAAGCTGAAAATGGAAATCTGGAGGAAGATGGATGAACTTTGATTTAAGGGTAACTCAAAAGCCTGAAGTGCGCAATCCTGTGCTGGTTGAAGGACTTCCAGGAATTGGGCACGTGGGCAGAATAGCAGCCAAGCATCTGTGCACCGAGCTCAGGGCAAAAAAATTTGCAAGCCTGTACTCCGATTCCCTTCCTCCGCAGATACTGATAAAGAGGAGCGGAATGATTCTGAACATGAAGAGTGATTTCTACTACTGGAAGGCGAGCAACGAAAAACAGAGAGATATAATTTTTGTTATAGGCAACACCCAGAGCACAACCACTGAAGGTCAGTACGGTCTCGCTGAGAAAATTCTGGACGTTGCAGCTGAATACAGGGTAAAAATGCTCTATACTCTGGGAGGTCTCGGAGTGGGAAGGCTTGTGGAAAAACCGAGGGTGTTTGGAGCTGTGACGCACAAGAAATTCATTCCGGAATTAGAGAAGCTGGGAGTTGTGATTCGAAGAGACAGTACCGGGCAGATAATCGGGGTTTCCGGTCTATTACTCGGGCTTGGAAAGCTTCGGGGCATGGAAGGCATTTGCCTGATGGGCGAAACCTCCGGATACTACCTGGACCCGAATTCAGCAAGGGCTGTTCTGGGCGTGCTGAGCAAGCTGCTGAACGTAGAAGTGGACTTAAGCAAGCTCGCAAAAAGAGCAAAAGATGCCGAGAAAAAGGTGGCAGAAGCGCAGAAAACGGAGCGCAAAATGATGGAAGACCTCGGAGTAATCCAGAGAGAGCCCTCCGAAGACCAGATGAGATATATTGGATAAAGCGAGATCCTTAAGTATATGCGCATGCACATAGATATGCAATGACGAAGGTAATTTCTCTATCGGATAAAGCTTATGAAGTAATGGTCAAGCTAAAAAAAGGGGGCGAGTCCTTCTCGGATGTCGTTTTGAAACTTTCTAAGAAAAAAGAGAAAATGCCCCTCACAGTGTTTGCTGGGAAGTGGAAAGGCGGCGACGTGGATAGGGTTTTTGGTAAGGTAATGGAGGACAGGGAGAAGGGCAAGTCCAGAGGGGCTGCATTTTGATGGTATGTTTGGATACCGATCTTCTTGTAGGACTTGTCAGGAATAATCCTGCTGCGGTAAAAACTATTAGCGATTTAGAGCA
>JACRDW010000057.1 GCA_016212785.1 Methanobacteriota archaeon
CTCGCTGCCGCATGCCGCAATTCTGTCGCTCTCCTTAAATCTTGCGTGCTCCACGTTTTTTATTACCGTTTTTCCTTTCGCCCTGCATGCGAGCGCAGCGACGGTGGGCAGCAAATCGGGAGCATTGCCCAGGTCTACTTTTATTCCTTTCAATTCTCTTCCCTTTACCGCAACCTCTCTATCTTTTGCACTCACCTCTGCGCCCATTTTTTTTAAGATACGCAGGAGCTGCCGGTCGCCCTGCTTCGAATCCCTGAAAAGATTTTTAACAGTAATTTCAGAGTGCGTCATCGCTGCAAGCGCAAGGAAGTACGAGGCTGAAGAGTAGTCTCCCTCGACTTCGTATTCTCTTCCTCTATATTTTTGTCCAGCTTTTATGAGAAACTCCTTGTAGCTTTTATTCTCCACTTTCACTCCGAACTTCTCCATTATATCCAGCGTTAAATCAACATAGGGCTTTGACTTCATCTGAGTCGTTATAGTTATTTTAACATCGTTTTTAGCATAGGGCGCTGCTATTAAAAGTGAAGAAATGAACTGGGAGCTTACATCGCCCCGAATTCTCGCCTCGCCGCCTTCAAAATTTCCTCCCTTTATCACGAGGGGCGGTGTTCCATTCGTTGAGCGGCTTTCCACACCGAGCTGCCCAAGAGCATCGAGCAGCGGCTGCATCGGGCGGCGCTGTATCGAGGCGTCGCCTGTAAGGGTAACTTTGCCGTCGAGGGCAGCCATGCCCGCGATTAGCCTTATCGTGGTGCCTGAATTTTCGCAGTCTATCACGCTCTCCGGCGTTTTCAGCTTTCCTCCGGAGCCGTGAATCGTTATATCTTCGTTTTCCTCTATTTCAACTCCAAAAGCCCTGCACGCCTTAAGCGTCGCGAGAGTATCCCCTGCTCTAAGGCAGTTCTTAATCTTTGACGTCCCTTCGGCGAGCGAGGCGATTATAAAGCTGCGGTGGGTGTAGCTCTTCGAGGGCGGCGCTGTTATAGAGCCTCTAATTCCTTCAACTTTTCTGACTTTCACTTCCATTTCAATCCCTTCGTCCCTTGTTGCTTCGCAACAAGCTCCTCGGTCTTGACCCGTTATTGCAGTTCGCTTCGCTCACTTGCGTTAGCAAGACTTCCGACAGGAAGCTGGTAGGTGTACCGTCTTCCTATCGAAAGAGCGCAAGTCTTGCGCACTAGCTTCGCTATTTGTTTTCCCCGAGGGCTTTTTTTAAAAGGGCTCATTTTCAATCCACTCGTTTTTAAACGTCTGAAAATTTGCATTCGCAAATTTTCTACGTTTTAAGACCTCGTGTCTTGACCCATTATACCACTTGCTTCGCAAGTGCAACTTTGGGTGTCGGCACGAGTAGGCATTCGAGAAGACAGACGTAGGGACAATCCCTACGTCAAGTTGTTTGAAAAGCTTGCCTACGAAGTGCTGAGAACCGATATGAATATATACCATGACATGCTATATGTTAGTCGAGGGAGTTTTTAAATGTTGTCAAATCTTGAAGACGAAATTGAGCTGATACGTAGGCATGTTAAGATTTTGAAGCTCGTAATTAAAAACCAACCGATAGGCATTATCAGGCTCGCAAAGCTCAGTAAGCTTCCCACGCACAAAGTTCGCTATTCTCTTAGAATGCTTGAACGTAACGGAATAATAAGGCCCTCTCCGAGAGGCGCAGTTTCTACAAATGAAGCTAAAAAATTTCTTGGGGCGCTGCCTTCGAAACTCAAACCGATGGCAGGTAGACTGCAGGAAGTAATCTCGCTACTTTAGTTTGTAGGATTTTTTATCCACGGAGGCGTTTTCCATAACCTTTTTCGAAACGTAAACAGGCGCTTCGCATCTAATCGCAAGCGCTATGCTGTCGCTCGGTCTGGCATCGAATTCGTATTCGTCTCCGTTTTTCTTGACGATTATTCTCGCAAAAAATATTCCGTCGTTCAGGTCGTCTATTACGACTTTTTCTATTTTCGATTTCAGCTCCTCCATGATGTTTATGAGCAGGTCGTGCGTCAGCGGTCGCGGGTACGGAAGTTTTTCCAGCGCGGTTTGAATGGAGAAAGCCTCCGCTGCGCCGATGTAAATCGGCAGTATCCTCTTCTCTTCGTTCTCTAAGAATACGATAGGCGTAACTCCTTCAGGAGCATTCGCCATAAACACTCCGCTGATTTTCACTTTCTGGAACTTTGAGTCGTCCATAACACAAACGTTTTTAACGGGAGTAGTATAAATAGTTTGAGGACATGGCAACGATATCTGAGAAAATTCTTGCAGCAAAATCTGGCAGAAAAAAAGTAGAGCCGGGCGAGATTGTGGAGGCAGAGGTAGACTATGTCATGGTTAACGATGTCACAGGCCTGCCTGCCTTCGAGGTTTTTGAGAAATTCAATGCGCAGCCGATTAGGGAAAAAGTGGTGCTGATACCGGACCACTACGTTCCAAACAAAGACATTGCTTCTGCTGAGCAGGCGAAGGCGATGCGGGAGTTTGCTAAAAAATATAAACTGCAAAATTATTTTGAAGTGGGCAGGGCAGGAGTATGCCACCAGCACATGATTGAGCAGGGCTTTGTAGCTCCCGGCAGGCTTATAATAGGCGCAGACTCGCATACCTGCTCTCACGGCGCTTTGGGTGCCTTTTCGACGGGTGTCGGTTCTACGGAAGCTGCGTCTGCAATGGCTCTGGGCAAGCTCTGGTTCAAAGTGCCCGAGACGCAAAAATTCGTAATAAACGGAAAGCCCGGCAAGTACGTTATGGGGAAAGATATCATCCTGCACATAATAGGCGACATAGGCGTGGACGGCGCGCTTTATAAGGCAATGGAGTTTTACGGCAGCACAATCGAATTGCTGAGCCTTGCTGACAGAATATCAATATCGAACATGGCGGTAGAGGCAGGTGCGAAGACTGGAATTATTTCTCCTGACAAAAAAGTTTTTGACTATCTGAAGGGAAGAGTGCGAGGGAAATACAGACCAGTTTATGCGGATAAAAACGCAGAGTATGCAGAGACCTTTACTTACGAGGCGAGCGATATTCCGTGCACAGTTGCAAGGCCTTTCCTGCCCAGCAACACTGCGCCAGCAAGAGAGCTAGGCGGCGTTTCGATAGACCAGGCATATCTCGGCTCCTGTACAAATGGAAGAATTGAGGACATTCGGATGGCTGCAAAAATACTGAAGGGCAGAAAAGTTCACAAAAACGTGAGAATGATTGTAGTACCGGCAAGCAAGCAAATCTTTGAGCAGGCAATGAAAGAAGGTCTGATAAAAATATTAATGGACGCAAATGCGTACGTCAGCGGGCCGACCTGCGGCGCCTGCCTGGGCGGCTACATGGGCGTTCTCGCAAGCGGAGAGCGCTGCATATCGTCGACGAATCGAAACTTCGTGGGCAGAATGGGGCACAAGAAAAGCGAGGTTTATCTTGCGAATCCTGCGGTGGTTGCTGCGAGTGCGGTGACTGGGAGGATAACTGACCCGGGAGAGCTGAAAAAATGAAAATCAAGGGCAGAGTCTGGCGCTTCGGAGACAACATAGATACAGACCAGATTATTCCAGCAGAGTATCTCGTTACCGGCGATTCGGAGGAATTAGCAAAGCACGCCTTCGAGAAGGTCAGACCGGAGTTTGCCGGAAAAGTGCGGAAGGGCGACATCATAGTTGCTGGTAAAAACTTCGGCTGCGGCTCAAGCAGAGAGCATGCTGCGCGGGCATTGGTTGGCAGCGGGGTAGCCTGCGTCGCTGCAGCCTCTTTTGCAAGGATATTTTTCAGAAATTCGATAAACATAAGCCTGCCTTTGGTTGAATGCGTGGTTGATGCAGAAGATGGTGACGAAATAGAGATAGATTTCGGCAGAGGAAGCATTGAAGTAAATGGCAGGCACTTTGCATTTAAACCTCTCCCAAAGTTTTTGCAAAATTTGCTTGGATCAGGGGGGTTGATTGAGTACACCCAGCGTAAGCTGGGGCGCAAGGCTCACGAACTTGCTTCGCAAGCGTAAGCTGGAGCGCAAAGGTATATATAAGTAAAAACGATAAATTAAAAATCGCAAAGTCAGGAGTAAAAAATGAAAGTCTTAATCGTTGGTATTGGACAAGCTGGCGGAAAAATCGCTGACCAGTTTTTAATGGACGACAGGAAGAGCCATGTGCCGCACACCTTTGAAGCGATAGCGATAAACACTGCGGTATCTGACCTGACCGGGTTAGGATATATTCCGAATAAAGACAGGATACTCGTAGGCGAAACCTTGGTCAAAGGGCACGGCGTGGGCGCTGACAACAAGAAGGCTGCACAGATAGCAGAGGACGACATTGAAATAATTCTCAACAGAATTTCGAAATCAGGCGTGAGCAACTTAGACGCTTTTTTCCTGGTCGCTTCTCTCGGCGGTGGAACAGGAAGCGGCACCATTCCTATCGTGGCAAGGCACTTGAAGAGAATCTATGACGAGCCGGTATACGCAATAGCCGTAATACCTGCAGACAACGAGGGCGACATTTATACTCTGAATACTGCCCGCAGCCTGAAAGCTCTGCTGCCAAACTGCGATGCAGTGATAGTCGTGGACAACGGAGCATTTTTGAAGTCCGGCGAAAGCGTAAAGGAGGCATACGACAGAATAAACGGTTCAATAGTGAAAAGACTCGGAATTCTGTGCAGAGCTGGAGAGGCGAGGTCAAGGTCGCAGGTCGGAGAAAAAGTCGTGGACGCTTCCGAGATAATCAACACCCTGCAGGGCGGAGGAATATGCAGCATAGGCTATGCCTCCGAGGAAATCAAAGGTGCGGGTATTCTTTCGAAGGTACTGAAAAAGAAAGGCTATGAGCTGGGCAAGGCTTCAAGGATACTTTCAGTTGTCAAGCACGCTGTTAAGGAGAATTTGTTCCTGCCGTGCGACTACACTTCCGCGAATAAAGCTCTCATTATAATAGCAGGCCCGCCTGAAGAGCTGGACAGAAAAGGAATAGAAAAAGCCAGGGAGTGGCTGGAAGATACGATTGCAGGAACAGAGGTTCGAGGAGGGGATTATCCTCTGCCGAAGAGCGGCTACGTAGGCTGCGTTGTTCTCCTAGCAGGAATAGCCAACGCTCCAAGAATAAAAACGATGCTGGAGAGAGCCAAGGTCGTTCAGGAGAAAATTGGAGTGGAGCCGAAGCGGGAGAAGGATTTGGACAAGTTGCTCGGCGGCATAGAGAGTATAGAGGATGCGAAGTAGGGTGCAGAGATGCTGTCCTTAGTTGGCATAGGCGGCGCTGGATGCAGGGTAGTAGAGGCTTTTTACAGGAAAGATTTGATAGGCAGTTTGCTCAGCAAGATATACTCCAGAGAAAATTATGCGACAGGGGTTGCAATCGATACTTCGGACAGCCTTCGTGCGCTGGACTCCATACCGGCTGCAAACAGGGTTCTGATAGGAAGCAGCAGAGCTAAAGGTCACGGCACCGGCGGCGACGTCGAGCTCGGAATAAAAATAATGAAAGAGGAGCTCGAGCTTGCGATGAATGC
>JACRDW010000061.1 GCA_016212785.1 Methanobacteriota archaeon
GCCAGTGGCAGGAGCTCTTCTACAAAAAGCGCTACTCTGCAGTAGATTTGGGCAATTCTCCGGATTTCGTAAAGCTTGCAGAAGCTTATGGAGCGCAGGGAATCAGGGTCGAAAAACCAGATGAAATAGCACCGGCAGTTAAGAAAGCTTTTAAATCAGGAAAACCCACAGTCATAGACGTGTCCGTCGACCATGAGGCGAACATATTTCCGATGGTGCCGCCCGGCAAGTGTCTGAAGGACATAATTGAGGGTTAGATAGCCCTTCTTCGAACGTAGAAAATTTGTGAAACAAATTTTCAGACGTTCAAAAATCACCCCAAAGAAACATGAGTGGTATTGAGCGAAGCGATGGTCAACCTTTCAGAAGGTTGTGAGGAGATATGCCTGATATGAACGAAACGCATGTTCTGGTAGCACTGGTCGAGGATAGACCGGGAGTCATGCAGCGTGTTTCAGGTCTCTTCAGAAGGCGCAATTTCAACATAGACAGCATAACGGTCGGTCGCTCTGAGAAAGAAGGAATTTCGAGGATGACGCTCACGGTGAGAGGCGACCAGAGGATACTTGAGCAGGTGATGAAGCAGCTTAACAAACTTGTTGAGGTTCTGAAAGTTACACAGGTTGAAGGTGCGGACTCTGTCATGCGGGAGCTCGCTCTGGTGAAGATAAGCACCAAAGACCAGAATTCAAGGGCAGAGATTGTGCAGTACGTGAATATATTCAGGGGCAGAATCGTGGACGTTGGCAAAGATTCGCTGATTGTTGAGATAACTGGAGACAGCGAAAAAATAGATGCCTTTGTAAATCTCGTCAGCACCTTTGGAATTAAAGAGCTGGCCAAGACAGGCGTTACTGCAATGACCCGGGGGACAAAATGAAGGTTTACTACGACAAAGACGTGAAAACGGATGTTCTGAAAGGCAAAACCATAGCAGTGATAGGCTACGGCATTCAGGGTTCTGCACAGGCGCAGTGCCTGAGAGATTCCGGATTAGACGTAGTCGTCGGATTGAGAGAAAACGGCACTTCCTGGAAGCAGGCAAAGAAAGACGGCATGAAGGTTGCGAGCATAGAGCAGGCTGCAAAAAAAGGCGACGTAATAATGATGCTAACTCCCGACATGACGCATCGCAGCATATATCGCAATTACGTCGAGAAAAATCTCGAAGAAAACGATGCTCTCTACTTCTCGCACGGCTTCAACATAACCTACAATCTGATAAAGCCGCCAGAGAACATCGATGTCATAATGGCTGCTCCGAAAGGTCCAGGGGCGAAACTCAGGGAGGAGTATCTGAAAGGCTTCGGCATACCTGCGTTAATCGCTGTTCACCAGAACTACTCTAAGAAAGCTAAAGAAAAGGCACTCGCTCTTGCAAAGGCAATGCACTTTACAAAGCCAGGGGTCATAGAGTGCACCTTCGACGAAGAGACGCTTTCAGACTTATTCGGAGAGCAGACAGTTTTGTGCGGCGGCAGCACAGAACTAATAAAGGCAGGATTCGAAACCCTCGTCGAGAACGGCTTCCCGCCGGAGATTGCCTACTTTGAAGTCCTGCACGAGCTGAAGCTGATCGTGGATTTAATCCAGGAAGGCGGCATAGAGTACATGTGGAGCAGGGTTTCAGAGACAGCGCGCTACGGTGGCAGAACCAGAGGCAAGCGCATCATAGACGAGCACGTCAGGCAGAACATGAGGCAGGTGCTCGAAGAAATAAAGGACGGCACCTTTGCGCACGAGTGGCTTGCAGAGTATGGAGCCGGGCTGCCAAAATTCAACCTGATGAAGCGCAGCGAAAGCCAGCACCAAATCGAAAAGGTTGGCGCAGAGATAAGGAAGATGTTCAGGAAGAAGTAGTTCCCTTCATTGTATCTAACGTCTTTCTGAGTTCCTGCTTCACAGCTCTTACACAGCTGACCGACATCGTTGCATCTGCAGTCTGGGTCGTAGTCGCAGTCAGTTAGACAGAAACCGTCGCTGTCACCGCAATTCTTCACAAGTATTCTACCGGGCTATTCAGTCCCTGGTAAGGGGGTAAAACTATGGAGAAGAAAAAGGAGCGTGGTCTACTGAAACATCCGTTTCATGCGTTTAGTCCTCCTCTTTTGTATTAGAATCTGATAAATTTAAGTTTATAGGGAATCCAAATCCGTTCACTACCTTAATGAAACCTAGCTAACTAGCCTACTAAGAGGATACGATTCTCTTTCTCGTAGCATCGATAATTTCATCCAACTTTTCCTTGATTCTTTCAGCATTTTTGAGGAGAATTCTTTGCTTCTCATTAGCATCCTGATATTCTCTCATAGTTTTTGCCTTTGAAATCAAATATTCAAATAAGTCTTTACCACTTGTTATCCCCAGACTTGCAAAATCAAAATCTTTTTTATACCTATTGTAATCTTCTTCTAAAGCTTCCTCGTAGGTTTTTCTATTAACTTCAGGTAGTAAATCTCCCAGCAGAATAAAGTGTTCCATAACCAACCGCCATCCTATATTCATATCTCCCCGCTTCTTTATTTTTAACAATTCGCTGGTTACGCATCCTTTAATTGCAACTGAGGCATTATAAACAGCCTCTGAATACTTATGGCTTGTGGCATAAAAATTCAATAAATCATTTCTTAGCTCCTCTGGTAAAACCCAATCCAACTTTTCTGCACCGTAAATTCTATCCCATTCATCCCTCTTGAGGTCTTTCTGAAACTCTTTAATTACCGGAATCATATTACTAATTTCCCTATGCAGCGGGACGTACACCTTCTCAAAATATTCTTTGTTCCAAACAAGCTCCTGCATTCTTTTTTGAACATGGTAAGTAATAAATCCTCCAACAAAGACTCCTATTAGTCCTATCAGTCCAGTAATTAAATATTGAAAAAGTTCCATGGCATTCCTCTAATTACCACAATTTTCAGTTATAGTACTATAAAAATTCTTGTTAATGGAGGAGGGTTATTTCAATCAACCAATTTCCTATGTCTTATAAAGAACGGCTCAGGATACCAGTAAGGCGAGAAAACAAAGCTCGTAGCTCTAGGGAGTCTCGTTATCAGCTTTGAGCTGGGATGCAAAGTAACTTCTCTAAACCTCTCTACTTCTGTGTCGCTCTTTTCTGTGAAATCTCCCCTCGCAACCGAGCCGACAAGCACAATCGACTTGATGAAATCATATCTCTTAAGGGCTTCATCTGAGAACTTCTCTACCTCTTCCACCATTTTTCCATTTTTCACGCATCGTATGCTTGGAACTCCTTGCTAATTAATTTTTCCACTGCTCAAAACACTTTTATACGTTACTAACGCTATATACAATGTGATTAATATGGGAATTGCTATCGAAGAGATAACTGCAAAGCTGAACCTGCCTGAAAACAAGCTTATAAGCGAAAGTTTAAAAGCGTGGATAGAAAAGGAAATCAAGCTTGCAGAAGGGGACATTGCAGATTTAAGGGACAGATATAACGTTCCGACTAAAGATGAGCTGGAGAAAAATATAAAAGCTGGTAAGACTCACAGCCATCCGGCCTGGGAAGACCTTATTACTTGGGAAAATCTTGAAGAGCATATCCGCTGGTTAAAGGATTTACTCAAGAAGGTTGATTGATTGTCTGAAGTTCTCTCTCTTTACAATAAGCTCAGCGGCATAGCAAGAGACGAATTCTCGGACATAGTTTCTGCCACAGAACTTATCGGAAAGAAAAGCCTTGGTTCATCAAAGCTGCGCATACATCTTAAAGACGGAACTTATATCGATGTTTGGGTTAGCGGGAGTGGGAAGTATTCATATCACTGGGAGCAGAGAGCTAAGCGTGGGCTGATTTACAGGCACGATAATGCACCAGATTTTCCAGAAATTTCTACTTTTCCAAAACATTTTCACGATGGCACGCAAGATGATGTTAAGGAAAGCTACATTTCAGACAGACCAGAAGAAGCAGTAAGGGAATTTTTAAAATTTGCAAGACAAAAAATTAAGCAGAAATAAGGAAGATATTCAGGAAGAAGTGATTACAAATAGTTTTTAATTTGGTATTTTTACATAATACACATATGGCACATATTACACTAAGTGTACCGGATAGATTGTATAGAAAAATGAAGGAGCATTCGGAAATAAAGTGGAGCGAAATAGCAAGAAAAGCTATCGCAGATTATCTTGCTGCACTGAAGGGAAAAAGCAACAGCAGGGAGATTATAGAGACGCTCCCGCCAGAGGTTGTGAAAGCACTGAAATCTGTACCAGAGGAAGTTGCAAAAAGTGCGTATAAGGAAATGGTGGCAGAAGAATGGAAAAGGGCGAAGTCTTTGACACAAACCTCCTAATCGAGGGTAAGGGGGAGCTTACGACAATATTCAACGTAATAGAATATCCAAAGGTGCTGGAAAGAGAGATAGAAGTATTATTCCCTGAGAAAAAAGACTTCACAAAAGCTATAGAATTGATGGTTATGCTGCTTAAGAAGGGAAAGCCAATACCAACGCTGGACGCTGTTCTGGCGAGCATGTGCATCAACCGCAATTTAATTCTGCGCACCAGAGATAAGCATTTCAAAAAAGTTGCAGAAGAGTTTTCAGGTTTCAAGGCGAAGATAGAGTCTTGAAGCAGGCAAAATCTCTTTAACAGCCCAAAATCTTCTCAAGCATCTTTTTCGCTTCTCTGTACGCCTTTGATTCTTTAGGAATTTTCAGAAGGTTTTTATTTTTGAAGTTGAACTCTTCAATCAGCGGGTCATAGGGAATGCTCCCCAGATATTTCATCCCGAGTTCGTTCGCTGCCTTTTCTATCTCGCCGCTGACTTCTTCGCTCTGGACTTTGTTTCCAACTACATAGAAATTTTTCACATCGCTTCCGACTTCTGCAGAGACGTCCTTTATTCTTTTGATAGTTTCTAAGCCCATTCTCGAGGCATCTGTCACTATAACCAAATCGTCGATGGAAGTCGAGGTTTTCCTCGAGATGTGCTCTATTCCAGCCTCGCAGTCCATGAGTATGTAGTCGTAGGAGTAGCCTCCGGTTAGTATGTTCCTCTCAAAGCTGCTCCTCAGCAGATGATTTATTATGCAGTAGCAGCCCTCGCTCTCGCCACGTCCCATCACCAGGATATCGAAGCCCTCCTGCTCGTTCATCACGAGCATCGTTGCAAAGTCGTCGCTGAACTGCTCTGGATTCATAGTCTTGCCCTGATATTTTTTCACCATGTCTGAAAGCCTGAGGTAATCCTTCACTCTAAGAACACCCGGCAGGCATTCGTTCGGGTCAGAGTCTATTACGAGAATTTCCTTCCTATCGCTGTCAAGCAAGCTTTTTAGAAAAAGCGCTCCGAGCGTCGTTTTTCCGGTACCGCCTTTTCCGGCGAATCCTATCACTTTCATGCCGTCACTTTCCGAGACATTCTCTTGCGTACTTGCACCAGTCGGCACAGGAAGGCGTCTTCTCCCTGCACACAACTGCGCCGCAGCTGCACTTCGCTGCCTGCTCGTCGCTGAACATTTCTACTTCTTTCCCGCACTTCGGGCAGGTCAGGAGAATTATTTCAGGCCTTTTAACAGCCTCGCTTCCAGGGCACTCGAATACCATAAATCACCTATTCTATTTTAACAACTTAAAATTTATATCTGTAGTGGCATATTATTATTCGGGTATAAAAAATGAAGGGCTTTTTGCTGGACATAGATTATGAGACCAGAAATAATAAAGCAGTCTTAAAACTCTTTCTCAAGGGTGAGGAGTCGAACTTTATCGCAACTGATGATTCTTTCTTGCCATACTTTTACGTGCTCCCGAGCGGATTCCGAGAGGAAGCTGGCGAGAAATGCCATCTTCCTGACGGAAGAGAGATTGAAGCACTAATCCGAAGAATTAGAGAAGCCGGTGAAGGAAAAATCAAGGACGTGCTGCTTGAGGACAAAAAATTTTTTGGGAGGGACTTAAAGGCGCTTAAAGTCGTGCTGGAACATCCCCAGGACGTGCCGAGACTCAGGGAGATTATAAAAAACATAGAAGGCGTGGATATGGTACTCGAGCACGACATTCTATTCGTCAGGCGCTATTTAATCGACAGGGATATCGCCCCTCTCAGCTGGATTGAGGTCGAAGGAGAAAAGATTTCTCCAGCAGAAGGAAAATTTCCGGAATTAAAAGTGCTTGCCTTTGATACCGAAGTTTACAATCCGAAGGGTGCGCCCAGGGAGAAGGTGGACCCAATAATAATGATAAGCCTTGCCTCGAATACTGGCTTGAGAAAAGTTCTGACCTGGAAGAAGCCCGAGAGGAACATCGACTTCGTCGAGGTTCTGGAAAATGAAAAGGCGATTTTGAAGAGATTTGAGGAAATAATGAGGCAGGA
>JACRDW010000058.1 GCA_016212785.1 Methanobacteriota archaeon
CTCCTGTCAGGGCAAGCCGCTGAGATGCGACAACCCCGAGCACGACAGGCTGAAGAAAATCAGGGAGGATATACGCAAAGAGTTCAAAGAGCTTGATGAGATAATCGAGAAAATCCGACAGGGAGAAAAAATCCTTCGTCTTGCAGAGAAGCTTGAGCGCGCCATTGCGAGGGCAGAGGACACGCTGAAGAAAGCAGAAGAAAAGGGTCAGGACGTTGCAGCATATAGGGCTAAGCTGGTGGAAATCAGGAGAATACTTGAGGATGCGAAGAAAAAGGCAGACGTTGGCGACATAAAGAGCGCTGCAGAAGACCTCCGCTCTGGACACGTGGCGCTGACCAACGTCTTAAAGGACCTTGCCAGGGCCAAAAAGGACTTCCTCAAAGAGTTGAAGGAGGAGAAGAAAGAGGAGAAAAGAGCAGAAAAGGCCAAGGCAAAAAACGAGGGCGAGGAAAAGGGTAAGCAAGGAGGCGGTAAAAAATGAAGAGCTATATATTTTTGAGTCTCCTGCTCGGAGTCTTACTCCTCAGCATCAGCGGCTGCATTGCAGAGAAAGAAGCGCCGCCTATTAAAACAACAGCCCCTCCTGCTCAGCTCTCTGAACCAGAGCTGTCCTCTCAGGTCGAAGAAGTAATTGGAATATCGGAGCAGGCTACGATGCCATCAAAAACAGGCGAGATAATTGTACCGGACTTTGAAGTAAACGTAACAATAGATTTGGGCTCAGTCATATGAGCCCTTTTTTAATTTTATGTACTCTCCTTCCGCTTCCCTCGTGGTTCCGACAACTATTCTGAAGTAGTTTTCTTTTCCGGTAACCTCCTCCAGAAATCCGCAAACTTCGATTTCCTCGCCCTCAAATGCCTGCCCGGCGTAAGTGTGGGTGAATGACGCAACTTCTCTTATTCTTCCATCTTCGCATGCAACTTTGTAAATTGCCGGAGAATCAAAAGCCAGAGAAGCGTCTGTGACGCTGCATCTTATCTTTACTTTCTCAAATCTCCTGAACTTTTTGTCAGAATATTTTTCTTTTATTTCATCAAAATCCCTCACCAGCAATATGTCAAAAACCGTGCCCTCGATTACGCCTTTGTGAAACTTGCGCTGTTCGTGGCATAGGAATTCTTTAAAGCTTAGAGTTTTGTGTCCTGGAAAGCGTTTGGCGTAAACTTCGAGCCACTCTTCCTCATTCAGAGGCCTTATATTATTTTCTTCAAAAAGCTGCCTCAAAATTTCTCTCGTATTTTCATAATTTTTAATTCCGTAAACAACGAAATCTATGTCAGAATTTTTTTCATGCAGATTGAGCAAAATAGAGCCGCTCACTCCCTTTTTATTTCTCGGAATTTCAGAAAATAATTCAGAAAGCGCGATAACTTTTTGCTCGAGAGCATCTCCAGGTTTTTCGTAAATTTCTCTCAGTCTTTGTGAAGGGTAGTATATCTTTGAGACTTTCTCTTTCGGTACGCACTGAAGCCTGGAATTAGTCGCTTCTGAGAAGAATAGATGCTCGGGAAAATTTTTTTCCAGAAGCTCAAAAGACTCCTGAGTTGAAGCGATTTTTTTGAATGTTTCTTTACCGCGTCTTCGCCCGCTCTCTGACGGACAATATCTCAAAAAAGCAAGGTATTTGTCGCTCGGGTGATAGTAAGAAGTTATCGCAAAAATCAGCTTTTCTTCAGTTTCGATGAAATCTCTGATGCGCATATCTATATCTCGCTGAGATGTCTGGATTTCCTCACGGCATCTGGTTGAATGTTAATCCGCTTTCCTTTCTCAATTACATAGTGCTCCACTACTAGAGCCGGAAATAATTCTCTCAAATCTTCTAGTGCATAGTGCAGCTGCACGCAGTGCGGGGAACCGTCTATTGTTGCAGCTGTTATTTTTTTTATTTTATTGGCCCTCACGATATTTGCCATTTTCCATGCTACTTTATTAACATGCTCCTCTTCCAGGCAGACGTGCAGGCGAGTTTTTTGTTTGAATTTTTTCAGCATCTCCGGATGCTCCTCGGAAATGCACGTGCCGTAGAGCAGCACGTCCTCTGAAATTTTTTTGGAGCGCACGTTCGTTTTTAAGAGCTCGTTACCCATAAGTAACGTTAAATATCTTTTAAGTAATAAATCTAATGAAAGGTGTTTAAAATGTGCGGAATAGTCGGTTACATCGGCAGAAAAAAGGCTGCTCCAGTAATATTGAGAAATCTGAAGAGGCTGGAGTATAGGGGATACGACTCCTGTGGAATTGCAACGCTGAGCAGCGGTCTGAATATTAAAAAAGACGCAGGCAGGATAGACGAAATTCAGAAAAAAATGAAGTTGGATAATCTGCCGGGCAGTGTTGGAATAGGACACACCAGATGGGCTACCCACGGCAACGTGAGCAGGAGAAATGCTCATCCGCACGTGGACTGCAAAAAAGAAATCGCAATCGTGCACAACGGCATAATTTCCAATTATGCAGAGCTGAGAGAAGAGCTGATAAAGAGGGGGCACGTGTTTGAGTCTGAGACGGACAGCGAGTGCATGGCGCATCTGATTGAGGAGAATTACGAAGGCGGCATCGAAAAAGCCCTGCGAGCTGCACTTGAAAAAGTTAAGGGAACGTATGCACTGCTCGTACTATCGACGCATGAGCCGGATAAGCTGCTCTGCGCAAGAAACGAAAGCCCGCTTGTGCTCGGTATAGGAATCGGTGAGATGTTCGTGGGTTCTGATGTGGCATCCTTTCTGCACTTCACAAAAAAAGCTGTTCCTCTCGACGACGGGGAATATGCGGTAATAACTGAAAAAGAATGCGCAGTAAAAGAAATAAATTCCGGAAGAATGCTCGAGAAAGAAATTTTAGAGATAACATGGAACGAGGAGGCTGCGGAGAAGGAAGGCTACGAACACTTCATGCTTAAGGAAATCTTCGAGCAACCCCAGACGATAATAAATGCCCTGCACGTTTACCCGCAGGACATCCGCAAATTGGCTGAGATGATTAGAAATTCTGAGAAAGTTTATTTCGCTGCAGCTGGAAGTAGCTTGCACGCTGCGCTGGTTGCAGAGTACTGGTTCTCCCAGCTCTGCGATAAATTCGTTGTTGCTGTGGACGCCTCCGAGTTAATGAGCAAGGGAGTCATTGATAAAAATACGCTGGTGATAGGAATTACTCAATCCGGAGAAACCTATGATACCCTTGCTGCGATGCGCCACGCAAAAAATAAGGGAGCGAGGATTGCTGCCATCGTGAATGTGATAGGTTCGACTGCAACAAGATTAGCAGACCATGTTGTACTCCAAGGTTCTGGAATCGAGATTTCTGTATGCGCAACCAAGACATTTACGAGCCAGCTTACGATACTCATGCGGACTGCAATCGAGCTTGCAGAGATGCTGGGAAGAGACGTCGAAAAAATTAAGAGCGAGCTGCTGGAAACTCCTGCCCGCGTTGAGGAAGTTTTAAGGCTGAACGAGGAAATCAAAAAAGTTGCAGTTAAGTACTTCAGGGTAAAGAATTACATCTACATCGGCAAGGGAATAAACCTGCCCAGCGCGCTCGAGGGCGCGTTGAAGCTGAAGGAAATAACCTACAACCATGCAGAGGGAATGAGCGGAGGCATGCTGAAGCACGGAACTATTTCGCTGATAGACAGGGGCATGAAGACAGTAGCAATCGTACCTGCAAAAGGAGAAAACAGGACAAAAATAATCAGCAACGTGCAGGAAGTAAAAGCAAGGGGAGGCGTCGTGATAGGAATAACTTCAGGCAAGCCTGTTGAGCAGTGCGACGTTAATATAGTTGCTCCAGAATGCGATGAGCTGATTTCTCCAATTGTTTTTGCTCCCATCTACCAGCTGCTTGCCTACCACACGGCTGCGAATCTGAAAAGAGACGTTGACAAGCCGAGGGCGCTCGCGAAGAGCGTTACGGTTGAATAATCAGGAGAACATAAGAGCTGTATTCTTGGTCAAGCAAAATAAGCAGAAACAGGTACATGCCCTGATAATACAACACATTTGCAAAAATTGCCAGAAGTCTCTAACACCACTGTCAAAAAGAAGTAATTTTAAATAGACGACAAATAATAATCAATACCGAAAACATGGCAAGCAAAGTACTGATATTTCTGGGTGCAGGGGCTTCTAAGCCGTTTGGAATTCCTACAACCAAAGAATTTGTTGGAGAATTTGCCAAATATCTCAAGGAAAGCAAATCGAGCCAAGAAGAAATCGAGCTGTATAGGGATATTGAAATATTTTTGTTTAACCGTTTTAGGCCAAATGACGACCTAGAAAATATCCTAACCGTTTTGAGTAATTTCGCAAGCGACATCACTGTCCGGAAGCTGGGTCCCACAGCAGATTATTACGTCCATAGGTATTATGCGGAGCGCTTAAGAGGTAAAAAATCCAGAAGGATTACTCTCGATACCGGGAAAAGGAAAAAAGACATAGAAACCGCAAAGGTTCTAGCAGATAAACTCAAGAAATTTGTCTGGGAGAAATGTTATTCTCCAAATCAGGATAAAATCCTAGAAGTGTATGATAGATTTTTTGAAAGAATAGCAGGCGCCACACCTAGCAGACAGTCGACTGTCGAAGGTACTTCATATCCCCCCTGCGAAATCTTTACCACCAACTACGATTTATGTGTAGAAACTTATTGTAAAATTAGAGGTATAGAAATTAATAGAGGTATTGAACATGATAGAGCTCTTCAATACTCTACCTTGAAATTTGAAAATTATACTCACTCATATAATGTTAGACTCTTCAAATTACATGGTTCGATAGACCTATATAAATTAAAAAGTGGACATATCATTCAAGATACATTTCGACTACAACCTGGTGCAAAAACACCATACGGAGATGAAATAGTAGAGGAATGGATGGTTTATCCAGTACAAGAAAAATATATCTACCAAGAACCTTTTTTTAGCATGTTTAGTGAACTTAAGAAACAACTAGAAGTGACAGCGTATTGGATAGTCGTCGGGCATTCGTTCAGGGACGATGCAATTAAAAATATTTTTGTAGATGCTCAAAAGAGGGGTAAAAAGATAGTCCTGTTGGATAAAAATGCAGAAAGAATCGTAAGCGAGAACTTACAGCCCATATCCAAGTCAGTGAAGCTAATCGAAGGGGAGTTCGAATCAAAAGAAG
Organism: Methanobacteriota archaeon; assembly: GCA_016212785.1. Lineage (GTDB taxonomy): Archaea > Hydrothermarchaeota > Hydrothermarchaeia > Hydrothermarchaeales > JACRDW01 > JACRDW01. Next base: position 5,157 of record JACRDW010000058.1, read on the forward strand.
CGATTGAAGCCCTATTTGAAATTTTAAAATAGGAAAGGAAGCCCCTAAATAAAGGCGAGAGGCGGCGTCGTAATAGGAATCGCTTCCGGCAAAGCAGTCGAGCAGTGCAACGTAAATATAGTTGCGCCGGAGTGCGACGAGATAGTCCCTCCTCTTGTCTTCGCTCCGATTTACCAACTCTTAGCCTACCACACTGCAGTAAACCTGAAAAGGGACGTCGACAAACCGAGGGCGCTTGCGAAGAGCGTTACCGTTGAGTAGTAATATTATTTGAATATCACAAAAACGAGTTCAATATTTTTTGTAAACGTTATAATAC
>JACRDW010000059.1 GCA_016212785.1 Methanobacteriota archaeon
AATCCCTTCCCCCGCATTTGTCACCCTCCTTCGCTCGTCGCTTCGCTAGAGCTCAGTCGCTCGACACCGATTTTTCCGTCAACGCTTTTGCCGTGCACTCGTTCGACATGAACGAAGGCATGAGCGCCGCTCGTACTCTCGCTCTTTCAGAGCGAATGCAAAAGGGTTGGTTCTTGAATCCCCTTCCCCCGCACCTTTTTCTTTGTGTAATTTTTGAACGCTTGAAATTTTGCTCTGCAAAATTTCTACGTTCGAATACCGCCTGAAAATTTATAGGTTAGACAATCGAATATCATTCATGCGCCTGCTGCTCATTCACCCAAAATTTCAGTACAGGGGAAAAGACCTTTTTCCAATAGGGCTCGGCTACCTCGCGAGCGTTGCGAGGGATAAAGCAGAAGTCTCTGTGCTGGACGAAAACGTGGAAGCATTTGACGCAGAAAAAATAAGAGATATAAATCCTGACATTGTTGGAATAACTGCAACGACTCCTTCTTTCTCAAGGGCGGTTGAAATCGTCAGGGCGATTAAGGAAATCAATGCAAAAGCAAGAGTGATAATGGGCGGCACTCATGTAACATTTGCGCCGGAGGATGCGCTGAAAGCAGGCGCGGACGTCGTGATTAGAGGGGAGGGAGAAGCAACGCTTGCAGAACTTCTTGAATCCTCGAATCTCGAAAAAATAAAGGGCATTTCATACGTTGAGGATGGAAAAATATTTCACAATCCTGACAGGGAGCTTATAAAAGATCTGGACGAGGTACCTTTTCCTGCCCGGGAGTACTTTCCATTAAAAAACTACCGCATAATGTCTCTCGTCACAAGCAGAGGTTGCCCCTACTCCTGCTCCTACTGCGCCTCCACCAGATTCTGGAGGCAGATGGTAAGATTTCGCTCTCCTGAGAACGTTATAGAAGAACTGAAGCAAATCTCGGAACTGGGCTTCAAGCTTGTTAGATTCATGGACAGCACGTTTACTTTGGACCAGCGGCGCGCAGTAAAAATTTGCGAGCTGATAAAAGAGTCGAATACTGGTATCAAATGGAGCTGCGAAACCAGGGCTGACTTCATAAGCGATGAGCTGCTCGAAGCGCTACGCAACGCAGGCTGCACATTGCTCTGCATAGGTGTTGACTCTGGCTCGCAGGAAGTTCTGGATAAGTGTCGACGCAGCATAGGTGTTGCAACAATGAAAGAGGCCTTCGAAAAAATAAGAGAATACGGAATTGCTACAAGAGCCTATGTAACCTTTAGCTTTCCGGGCGAGACCGAGAAAACCGTAAGAGAGACAATTCGATTTTTAGAGGAGGTAAAGCCTGAGCAGACCTTGCTCTCCCTCGCAACTGCATATCCCGGCACCGAGCTGTGGAGCGGCGGAACAGTCGAAGTGCACCCTAACTGGGTTGCAAAATTCCACGGACATGGCGTGGGGGGCAGGCTGTACTTCCCTGAAGGAATGACGAAAAAAGAGTACGTCAGACTGGCTGAAGAAATGTGGAAGGCTGTGAAAAAATTAAATAGCGAAGCCGCAGGAGTTAAGAAGCATGGGCTTGCAGGATGAAGAGAAAATTCTGGAGAAGCTCGACCCGAATTTCAGAAAATTGAGCGCTGCCGAACTCTCGAAACTGATTCAAACCAGTGCGACAGCGCAGGAGCTTGCGCTGTTCCAGAGACCTTATAGAGAGAAAATGCCCCTCTGCCAGAGAGCAGAAGAATTCATCAAGGCAGGCAGGCTTAATCAGGCGGTTGAAATTCTGAATCATGCACTGTCTACGGGCTACTTCGGAAACGAATATGCCTATGGCTTGCTCGGCGATGTACATCTCAAAAAAGGAGAAACTGCAAAAGCTGTAGAAATGTACAGGAAATCCGGCTCAATAGATTCGGCTAAAAAAATTAAGCGGGTTGGAAAATTTTAAATCCCGAGCTTACCAATTTCCCTCTCAATCTCCTCCCGCATCCACTCCTTTCCCTTTTCTTTTCCAGTTTTATATATATCAACCAATTTTTGCGCATAGCGCTTGGATCGCTCATACCCGGTTACTCTGGCTTCTTCCACTCTGCGCCAGCTGCCGGTTTTTCTAAGCTCATAGTAAGCTGCTGCAATTTCCGGAAAAAATACTTTCCTGAAGCCGGTCAAAAGCTCGACATAAAATCCCAGAGAACCTTTCTTTTTATTCGCGATTATGTGGCTGAGCATTCCGTTTTCGCCGGTATCGCCCAGAGTATCTTTCAAGCTCCTCACAAGAAGCTCGATTTTAGAGCACGGAAATGAGCCGACTAACCCGTGCCACACCTCGTCTGGAAGAACTTCGTCGCTCGCCTCTCCGAGCTCGTGGCGTATGTACGACTCGAGCTCTTCCTCGACTGCTCTCTCCACGCTCTCCGGGTTTATTTTTTCTTCGTCCAGCCCGTAGTCCTCGAGCGCATGCCTCAGGGTTTCGTTTCCTGTGATGCTAACTTCTTCGATTTTTTCCCATATAAAGTATCTAATCGACTCCTTTCTGACGAGTATATTATTTCCCTGAAGCATTGCTGGCGCAGCAACCAAGTCCCTCGCAAGCTCTCTCCCTGAGATGAATATGTTGTATCCGCGCTCTCTCCTCACCTCCTCAAGCTGTGCAAGGAAAAAGGAAGGTCTCATCGCAGCCACATAACCCGCGCCGTATAAAAATCCATTCGGCAGTGCCTCGTTTATCTTTTCAACATCAAACGGATTGTGCGCAGTACCGTTTATTTTTATGTCCCTGAACCCTCGGTCAGATATTTCCTTCCATTTTTTCTCTTTCTTATCAATCCAATCCATCAAGGCAGAGGTATCGATTTTTTCCCAGGGCTGCATTCCCTTCTCCCATTTGTACAGCTCCCTCAATCTCAGCAAAAGCCCGCATATGGAGTATCCTCCCCAGCTCTTTGCGTTTGAAATTTCGCAATTTTGCCCGACCTGCTCCGCAATTTCTTCGATTCCCATAATTTTAAATTTCCTCAGCGCTCCAAACGCTCATCCTTCTACTCTTTTGAAAAAAGAGTAGCAGAAAAAGTCTTCAAAGACGGTTCGTCCGTGTAGACATTTCTTGCTACTTCTTTTTCAAAGAAGTAGTCAGGCTTGGGTTCATTCTTCATTGGAAATTCTTTTTATAAAAATTTCGTGCTTCCCCGCATCAACCCCTGCGATTCTTGCATTTTTTATCTCTTTTCTCTCTCCGAGGAGACCTGTAAGCGTGATTTTGCCGCCCTCATCTTTTACAATTACTGCCTCGTCCATCAGCTTTTCCTTTTTCCCGCCTTCGATTAAAAAAACTTTGGATTCGCACATACTTAAGATTTTGGCAAGTGAGGATAAAAAGATTACTAAAATTTATATAACCAAAGCTATCGTTGGGTTAACATGGACGCTCGTTTGGTTGAAGATAAAATAATAGTAGAAGACAAGCCTTCGATAGACAGGCTGCACCAGAAGGGATTTGGAAAGAAGGTAGGGGACAAACTTGAGCTATCCCTGCTGGAAGGATTGTTTCTCCTTGAGAGGGAATCGCTGAAAATTTTAGAAAATAAAAAGGAAGTTACCAGAGAGGATGTACTGAAGAGAGTGGACGAAAAAGAGTTCGTGCTCCGGTACAGGGTTTACAAGGATTTGCGGGAGCGGGGCTACATATTAAAGACAGGGTTCAAATTTGGAGCGCACTTCAGGGTTTACGAGAGGGGCGAGTTTTTGACCGAGCACTCAAAATATCTTGTGCATGCTGTACCCGAAAATTACGTAATCTCTTTCCCTGAAATGGCGCGCGCAGTTCGCCTGACGCAGGGTGTGAAGAAGAAGATTATGTTCGCAGTCGTCGATGACGAGGGGGACATAACGTATTATTCAGTTGAAAGAATAACGCCGTGATAGATATGAAAAACGATTTCGTTGTTACGCCCTGGGAAGTGAAGGGAGAGATAGACTACGACAAGCTGGTTGAAAGATTCGGCACCCAGCGAATAACCGAAGAGCTGCTGAGGAGAATAAAAAAGCATGCTAAAACTTTGCATCCGATGCTCAGGCGGAATATCTTCTACTCCCACCGGGACCTCGGCTGGATACTGGACGAGTACGAGAAGGGCAGTAAATTTATTCTCTACACAGGTCGCGGCCCGAGCGGCGATACCCATCTGGGTCATCTCATGCCGTGGATATTCACCAAGTATCTGCAGGATTCCTTCGATGCAAAGCTTTTATTCCAGCTCACCGACGATGAGAAATTTTTGTTCAGCGAGTCTCTGAGCCTTGAGGATACTAAAAAATATGCGTATGAAAATGCGCTCGACGTTATTGCCCTCGGGTTTGATTCGAAAAAAACCGAGATTTTTTTAGATACCGAATTCATAGCATCGCAGTACAGGCTTGCGTTGAAGGTTGCAAAGCGGGTAACTTTTTCAACAGCAAAGGCGGTATTCGGCTTCGACAACAGCAGCAACATAGGCAGCATTTTTTTTACGAGCATACAGTCTGTACCGGCATTTCTTGAGTCAGAAAGGCAGAACAAGGCAGTGCCTTGTTTGATACCCTGCGCGATAGACCAGGATGCGCACTTCAGGGTTACCCGGGACGTTGCGCCGATGCTCGGCTATCCAAAGCCCTCGCTGATTCACTGCAAATTTTTCCCTTCTCTAACCGGCTCTGACAAGATGTCTGCCTCAAAAACCGAGACGAGTATATTCACTACAGATGCTCCGGAAGTCGCAAAGAAAAAAATAATAGATGCGTTCACCGGAGGGCAGGCCACGATAAAAGAGCAAAAAGAAAAAGGCGGCAATCCAGACATCTGCTCGATTTACCAGTACTGCTTTTACATTTTTGAAGAAGACGACGAGAAAGTCAGAGAGCTGAGGGAGAGCTGCAGAAGGGGGGGAATTCTGTGCGGCGAGTGCAAGAGAGAGCTGGCGAAAAGAGTAGCGAAGTTCTTGGAGCAGCACCAAAAGAAAAGAGAAAAAGCGAGGGATAAACTCGAAGAATTCGTGATTAAAGATTGATATTGAGCGAAGCTCAAGCTTTCTCTACCGCAAGGTAGTGCGAAAGTCTTGCGGTCTTGCTATCACAAGGGTCGAGAACGATTGAGGGAGCGAATGCGACAGAAAGAGTGTTCGAAATGGCGATAACGTATTTTGACCCCTGGAGAGACCCGCTGTGCACCTGCCCTAGGAAGTACTCCCTAAATCCCTACACGGGCTGCGAGCACCGCTGCGTTTACTGCTATATTACGTCGTACATACCAAGAGGCTTTGAGTGCAGGATTAAAAAGAATCTTCTGGGGGAAGTGAAAAGAGACAGGAAAAAGCTCAACAAAAAAATACCGATATCCATGTCGAACAGCTCTGACCCCTATACGACGATGGAGG
>JACRDW010000060.1 GCA_016212785.1 Methanobacteriota archaeon
CAAGGTATTCCGGCAGCGAAATTTATGAGAAAGTAATTGAGTTAAGCGAGAAACTATTGGACCCAGATATCGTAATTCTCCTCGATTTGCCTGCTGTGGATGCCCTCGCAAGAAAGCCGAAAATAAAAGAGGAGATAAGTTCTTTCCTGAAGCCGGCGCAGTCTGCTGTGGAGTTCTTGGAGCTGGTGAGAAAAAAATATTTAGAAATAGCGGACGAACTATGGTACATAATAGATGCGAGGCAGAAAAAGAAAGAAATTCTCCTGGAAGTGCTGAAAATTATAAAATAAACTAGCTCCTGCTTCCGAAGAACATTCTGCCCTGCTCTGTTATTCTTATGAATCTCTTAGGACTGCCTTTGAACTTAACGTATCTGACGTCTATAAGTCCCTTTTTCCTTGCATAGTCTATCGAGGTAGCTATTTCGGTATGCGACTTTCCCAGAGCATTTGCAAGCCTGAGCTGGCAGATTTCATCTGCGTCGCATATGTTCAGCCCTGCCGCCCTGCACTCTGCGCAAACATCAGAATCTTTACCTTCCGGTGCAATTTCTGACCTTTTTATGAACCCTATGCTGCCATTCATCCACCTTCACCCGTTGTTAATATTGTTTTGTTAACTATTTAAATCCTACGGGTTTGTCTATGGCTCACGTGTTTACTAAAACGTACGCTATTGGCACCGGCATAAAAGATAATACGAGTATTAGAAACACTATAAAGGCAAGGATTTTTCTATTTAAATCCAGCTCAGAAACATCGTCGAGAGGACCTGGATGCTCCATCCTGGTCAGCAGGCTCACGATGAATACCCAGAAAATCCAGCCCAGCCAGAAGCGCATGCCTACAGCGATTAGAAGCAGAGCAATGCTATAGTAGGCTTTTCTGTAGTGTACGGGCAGCAAACCTCTTACTACATGCCCTCCGTCAAGCTGCCCCATCGGGAGTAAATTTAGCGAGGTAACGAACAGACCTGCCCAGCCTGCTATTGCGAGAGGATGCAGCTCGATTAGCGTAAAATCCCCCAGAATAGCCTTTGCCAAAAACAAGAAAAGAAGCGATGGTCCGAGTAAAATTTCGCCTTCCTTTGGCACAGCAGAAGGAGGTATGACCTGCGAATACGCAAGTCCGACTGTCAAAATCGGCAGGCAGAGAAGAAATCCTGCTATCGGACCTGCTGCCCCAACATCCAGCAAGGATTTTCTGTTCGGAACCGGGGAATTCATGAAAATTACTGCTCCAAGAGTGCCGAACGGGAATGCAGGCGGAGGAACCGGAAGGAAAAGAGGCAGCGTGGCATCTATGCCTTTTCTTCTCGCCGTCAGCGCATGTCCAAGCTCGTGAATGCCCAGAATGCTCATCAGGGAAACTGCGAAAATAATGCTATGGCTGAGGTTTCCTTCCGCCCACCACACATAGCCTGCCCAGGTCATGGTTACGACCGTTGCAATCAAAAGCAGGAAGTGCAGCAACGGTCTAATCTCCCTCCTCCTCTCCTTCCTGCGCACGATTGCAACTTGCAGCTCTCCTTTTATTCTTCTGTACTTAGGGAGATATTCGGTAGCTTTGAACTCCTCTAAAACCAGCGAGAAAGATTCTTCATGCGAGTAGCGGGGCATCACCGTATAAACTAATGCGCCTTTATCCTCGGCAGCTCGATAAATCGAAAAGCCCTTCTCGACCTTCTCTCTGCTCCAAATTAAATTTTCTTCAGTCATAATTCACGTAACCTTTGTCAGCGTTAATCGTTATGCGCATTCCATTTTTAAGAAATTCGAATGGGTTTTTCTCGAGCGAATCCAGCATAGGCAAGTCAGATATTATTGCACCTGCTGCAACGACTTGCTCGGCATGCAGCGCAATCATTCCTTTTGGAGCAGTTCCGTTTTTCTTCATCTGGTAAATGACATAGCTGCCCACCGTGGAGCCTTTTCCTCCCGGGAAAACCAGAATTTTTCCTGCAATGCTTTTTCCCTCGAGCTCATGACCTTTCTCGGTAATTGTTCCTGTCCTCGGGTCAACGCCGCCCAGAAATGTGATTGCTTCCTTGGTTAGAATTGCCTCTCCTTCGGCGGTGCCTTTAGATATTATTCTTCCTTTTATTCTCATCACGATTTCTCCGATAGATACTTTATTTTAGCTTCGTTCTTATGTAGCTTTTCCAAGCAAAACCTTCGAGTTTTGCCTTCGGCAAACACGGTGCAGATAGGCGCTCTCGCTTGTATGCGCTCGTTGTGATGAGGCACGTCCCTTACGAATCCCGGGCGATTTGCTATATTATATTTTACTTCTCTATCTGCAAACAAAATTTTCTTTGCATAGAATTTTCGAGGCGCTTTTAATTTCAAGCTCCTGAGGTTTCCAAGGCATGCCTTGATATGCGCATCAATTACGTTAAATCCGTGCGCCATTTCCAGAAGCTCAGCCGAGCCCGGAATTCTCGGGTTTACTTCAAGCACATATGGCTTGCCTTTATTAATAACAAAATCAATGCCATTGCAGCCTTTCAGGTCGAATGCGTTGGCAATCGCGTGCGAGATTTCCTTCATTTTTTCTACTGCGGCTCTCCCTGCTTTAAGCGGCACGACGTTGCCGGAGTAGCAAAATGGACTGAAAAAAGTTCCGCGAAGTTGCTCTGCGGTGCCTAAAAAAATGAACTCACCGCCAGAAGAAACAAAAGTGGAAGAAACCGGTATGCCCGCGATGTATTCCTGCAGCAGCACCTCTTCGCCCAGCCTTTCGTCAGCCGCAGCTTCGTCGATGCTCTGCGAGTCATAAATCGCATGCCCGCCTCCGCCGGCTAAGGGCTTTATCAAATATTTATTTTTTAAAGCTTCAATCGCTTCTTTTTTTGGCAGAATTTCGGTTTGAGGGAAGGGAATCCCATTCTTCTCAAGCACTTTGAAAAAATTTTTCCAGTCCCTTACTCTGCGCAGCGTATCGCAATTATTGCCCAGAACAATGCGAGCCTGCGCAGTGCAGCGCTTCTCAAACTCTGCAACAAGCTCCGGGTGATTCTCAAAGCCCGAGCCGTAGACAACGTGGGTAAATTCCAAGTCCTGCGCATGTTTGAACAAATTCTCTAGGGTGTAATCTTCCTTGAACTCGCGCAGGGAATAATTTTCACAAATTTCCTTCTGGTCAGCGTCCCCGAAAAAGTCCAGAGAAATAAAATCATAGCCTGCCTTCTTTGCCGACTCTGCGATTGCTCTCGTGCTCGGTGCGGTGAGGAGGAGTTTCATGATTTCACTAAATTCTTCAGCGAATCAAACCGAACCCTGAGCTTCGAGAGATTTGCGCAGTAAAACGCAGCCTTTGCGGAGTTTACGCCCACTGCCTCTATTCCCAAATCTCTCAGCGGCGAGACAACCATGCAGGTGTCGTATATTACTTTTATATTTTTAATTCGTTTTTCAATTAGGGGCTTGTTCTTTCTCGCAGTGAATGCCCAGACTTCTCGCTCCGGCTTCAGCTGCTCTATTTTTAATATTTCTGCAGCGCTGCAGTGCGGGCAGCCGATGCAAATGGCATCAACTTCGTCTGCACTGTTCAGTTTTTCATACACTTCCCTCAGCTCGTCTCTCCCGAATTCCATTTTCTCCCCTTTTTCTGAGCCGCTCTCCGGAGTAATTCCTGGAATCTGGAACATGTTTATTTTCCCCACGCCGAGTGCAGCGCTTAGAGCTTTCAGCTCCTCTGCGCCTGGCGAAATGTTCTTGAATAGCGGCACCCCCTCGTAATTCGAAACATAGTAGCCGAGCGCGGAGTAGTCGGCCTCGCTTCGCAGCTCTGCTTCCACTTCAACGGTAAAGGTTCCTTTCCTGTTCTCTTCGAGGTGCAGACCGTAGTAGGGAGTTTTTCCGAGCAGGGCTGAGGCAAGCGCAGAGACTGCGCTCTCCCTGTTCGTCCTCGCTCCCAGAACGCTGTTGGCAAAAACAACGCTGCTCGATTCTGCCCATGCAATGTGCTCCCCGAAGCGAGGCAGGTTTCCGATTAAGTAAGGAGTGCAGGTATAGGAAGGAAGCATGCCCATCGCCTCGTAAGCCCTGACTATGCGGAGCTGCTTCCTCGCAAAGCTCTCCTTGAAGCCGAGTTTCTTCCATCTCTCTAAATCGATGCCGGCCGGATTTATGGTAGCTGAAACTCTGGCTTTTGCTCCTTTGGAAGCCAGGTCTTCGAGAAAATCCAGACCGGCGTCTCCAATCGTGGCATGGGAAACCCCGGAGACCTGAACGCTCGCAACGTCTATCAGCTTCTCTGCTCTATAGATTTCTCCGAGAGCAACGAGCAGCTCCATCGCTTTTTGCGCAGCTTCTCCATCTTCTCCCTGAAGAATCTTTTCCTCGCCCTTGGTCAGGTGCATACTAATAAATACTAGTTGCATTTAAATATACTTCTTCACTTGCGTGAGCAAGACCGAATGGTTTTGCGCACTACCTAACGGTATTGGAGGCGAGAAAATGCATCCGAAGATAAAAAAATTCGAAAAAACCATTGAAAATTATGAGAGAGCCATAGCAAAGAGAGAGAAGGAAATCGAGCATTTCAAGAGCATTATAAAGAAAGCAACCACCGAGCTGCAAAACCTCAAGAAAGAGGAAAAGCCGCCGGAGAAAAAAGTCGAGAAAAAGCCAGAAAAGAAACCAGCGAAAAAACCTTCCAAGAAGACGGCAAAAACCTAATACACAGACGTAGCAGGGGTCATTAGCACTTACCTGCTGACCCCTCTACGTCAATTTTAATGGGGGAGGGGCCCATGGAGCTAGTAAAAGTAGATACGTTGCTCCACAGGCGCTGAAATCTCAGATTCTCCACATATAAATAGGTTACGTTGGCATTTTTGCCTTCTCAAAATATTCTCTCCTGCCCTTTATCGTCGCGTCTATGCCAACTTTCGTGGTAAGTCCATTTTTGCTTGCGCTCGGGTCGAGCGAAGAGCCCCTGACATTTTTTATTATAACCGCATCTCTGTCTGCTTGGAATCTTGTCGCTATTACGAATTCCACGCTGCTCGCATCGAAAATATCTACATCTTCATCGACTATTACAACGTGCTTCATGCTGGGATGCGCTTCCAACGCAGCGTGAATAGCTTTTTTGCCGTCCTTTTCGCTTTTCTTTGAAATCGCAACTACGCCATGCAGCCAGTTGCAGCCCCCTTCGGTCAGGCAGACGTTTTTTACGTCCGCAACTTTTTTCACAGCGCCGTATATCTTCGGCTCCTGCGGCATTCCCATGAGCAGCCTGTGCTCTATTCCCGAGTTGAGGAGAGCATGGTAGATTGGCTCCTTTCTGTGCGCAATGTGCGAAACCTCGATTACCGGCTGCTTTCTGACGATGTCGTAAGTACTTGTAATATCTGCGAAAGGTCCCTCGTCTACTCTCTCTTTTGGAAGTATTTTTCCTTCTATCACGATCTCCGAATAGCGGGGCACTTCCAGGTCAACGGTCTTGCATTTTACCAGCTCCACAGGCTTGCCCAGGAGCGAGGATGCGAGCTTGAGCTCATCGTATCCTAAGGGGGGAGAATAAGAGGCTGCGAACAAAATCGCGGGGTGCACGCCGATTGCAATCGCAACTTCTAATGCTTTGCCTCGCTGCTCTGCCCTCTGATGGTATAAATAGAGGTGGCGCTCCACCAAGCGAGCAGCCAATCTTTTGTCGCCAAGCACGAGCATTCTGTGCACAGAAACGTTTCTTCCGTGCTCAGGGTCCCTGGCTATGACTATGCCTGAGGTAATGTATTTTCCTGCGTCTTTCTCAAAGTGCTTAAGAACCGGCAGCTCGTGAAGGCTTCTCTCAGCGACTTCGTAGCACTCTCCCTTTTTAGCAGTTACTGGCTCGACCGGATTGTCCAGCGCATCTAAAACAGTATTTATGTAACCGCTCCTGTTAGTTCCCAAGGACCTACATATCCCCTCCCTCGAAGGAATAACGTTTCCAACGACTTTGAAATCATAGCCCTTTACTCTCTCAAAGAAGACAGTCTTATCCTGATTTTTCTGCAGGATTCTCGCAATCTCGTACTCCGCAGAAACGTTTTTCTCGATCACGATTTCTTTTTTAATGAATTTGCGAAGCTGCACTACTCCCACCTTTTGTAGAGCTCGTTTTCAATTCCCAGAGAATCTAAAATCTTCCCTACGACGAAGTCCACCAGGTCTTCTATTTTCCTCGGCTTGTGGTAAAATCCTGGCATCGCAGGAAGAATAATAACGCCCAGCCTGGCTAACTTCAGCATGTTCTCCAGATGAATTGCTGAGATTGGAGTTTCCCTGGGTACGAGTACGAGCTTCTTTTTCTCCTTGATAGCAACGTCTGCACTTCTTGCTATTAAATTGTGCGAAAAGCCGCTTGCTATGGCTGACAGCGTTTTCATGCTGCAGGGCGCAACGACCATAGCATCCAGACTAAAAGAGCCGCTCGAAAAGGGCGCCTCGATGTCTTTTTCGGTGTAGCATTTTGGAATTTTCGCAGCTCCAATCTCGTGCTTAATAATTTTCTTAGCTGCATTCGATACGATGCATTCTACTTCCACGCTTTTTTCCTTCAAAACTTTGAGCAGCCTCAATCCGTATATAGCGCCCGATGCGCCGGTTACGGCTAAAAGAATCTTCATGTAGAAAACTTTTTCTTTTAACGCTTTTATAGTTTCCTTCTCTTTAAGCCGTAGAGCACTAGAAGCGCTGCAATTAGAATTACCGCAGTTGGTCCGCAGATACCTTTTTCGGGTGCTGGCGTGGGTGCAGGTGCGGTTGGAACCGGTGTAGTTGGGGTTAGCGTAGTGGGCGCAGGCGTTGTGACCGGAGGCATAGTTGTTGGGGCAGGAGTGGTTGGCAGAGTGATTGTAGGAGCAGG
>JACRDW010000062.1 GCA_016212785.1 Methanobacteriota archaeon
CTGCTGCGCCCCGTAGGGCCTGGGGCCGTGTCTCAGCCCCCATCTCCGGGCTTCACCTCTCAGTGCCCGTACCGATCTCAGGCTTGGTGGTCCTCTATACCGCCAACAACCTAATCGGCCGCAGGCTCATCCTCAGGCACAAATGCTTGCGCATTTGTTTTGAGCGGAGAATCATTCCAGAATTCTTCGCCTATCAGGTATTATCCTCAGTTTCCCGAGGTTATCCCTGTCCTGAGGGCAGATTGCCCACGTGTTACTGAGCAGTCCGCCCCAGCTGCGGAAGAACTATTGCTAGTACTTACACAACTGGCGACTCGCATGGCTTAGTCGAACTCCAATAGCAGTGACCTCCGGCAGGATCAACCGGATTACCGCATTATAGCTAGGTTTCACCACTATCGAGTTTACGTCAGACCCGAGCTCAGTTCGAGTCTCCATTCGTTCGCTCAGAACGAGTCACGAGCGATATGACGCTCACGCTACATTCTAAGCAAATGTAGTGTACCATGACTCGGAAATTCAACCTATCACAAGATGTAAAAATACAACCTCAAGGCTGACGCCTTAAGTCATGGTTCTTCTATAACCCACAAGTCTAACATTCGCAAATTTATGGGTATAAGGTACTCTCTGACTATCTCGTGTGAAATAAATTTTGTAAGAAGGTTGACGTAGGGGGCATTAAATCCAATATGCTTGACCCCCTACGTCGGTGTACTAGGGCCGCGACCGGGAATCGAACCCGGGCCAGGGGATCCACAGTCCCCAATTCTACCACTAAACTATCGCGGCCATCTTCTCAATTCTGCAAAGAAGCTGGCATATATGCCCTCTTCCTTACGGAAGGGCACTTCGCTCGCAAGCTTTTCAAACAACTTGACGTAGGGATTGTCCCTACGTCTGTCTTCTCGAATGCTCGCTCGTGCCGAGACCCACTTGCGAAGCAAGTACTCCAATAGCACATAGTTCTTTTGGGGTGAATTCCGCAAGCGCCATTCTTTCTTGCGAAAGTAGACCTTTTCTTCCCAAGAAAAGGGTTATGCCCCGGTCGGGATTTGAACCCGAGTCACAGCCTCGAAAGGGCTGCATGATTGGCCGGACTACACCACCGGGGCATATTACGTAACACTGAGCGAGTGCAGCCGCCGGGATTTGAACCCGGGTAACGAGCTTTCTCCACCATCACCGAAGGTGCGAGTTATATTTTGTATCTAATACCACGCCAACGGCGTGGATGGAAGGCTAGTGTCCTAGACCAGACTAGACCACGGCTGCGTCTTTTTTCAATTTCAAAAGCTCTTTTGATAACATCGGCAGGAATATTCCGACATCAGTAACTATGCCGAGCGCCTGGGCAGTTCCCCTGTCGCCGAGCTTTGTAACTGTTGCAGGATTTATGTCTACGCAGACCGTTTTTACATGCGATGGCAGCATGTTGCCGACTGCAATTGAGTGGAGCATTGTGGAAAACATGAGAACGAGCTCGACATCTTTAAGGTTAGCCCTCATTTCTCTCTGCGCTTTTACTGCGTCTGTAATAACCTCAGGCAAGGGTCCGTCGTCCCGAATCGAGCCTGCCAAAACGAATGGACTGTTCTTCTGGATGCACTCGTACATTATTCCTTTTTTTATCTTTCCTTCCTCCACGAGCTTTCTAATCGAGCCTGCCTTCAAAACTTCGTTTATCGCATATAAATGGTGCCTGTGACCGCCTTCGGCAGGTCTCCCTGTCTTTAGATTCAAGCCGAGGGAAGTGCCATAGAGCTGGCTCTCCACGTCGTGCACTGCCAGAGCATTGCCTGCGAACAGCACGTCCACGAAGCCTTCGCGAATCATCGCTGCAAGCGCCTCTGAAGCGCCTGTGTGCACAACCGCAGGACCCGAAACTGCCAAAACCTTTTTACCGCGAGCCTTTACGTCGGCAATTTCTTTAACAATCTGCGCCACTAGAGACTGCGTCGGCTTCTCGCTTGAAACACCGCTGCGCATGAACTCAAAAACGCTGTAGCTGCGAGGACGCTCCGGAGGCTCTACCCGAATGCCCTTTTTTCCGACGACGACTAAATCGCCTGCCCTGATTTCGCTTATGGGTTTGCAGTACGCAGTTTTATTTGTTCTGTCAACCACGATGGTCTTGTCCATCTCCATTCCCTGCACCTCGACCCACTCTTCATCGAGCAGAACGTATGTTGGGTGATTTGTGGTGGAGTAAAAATTATCAGGCAGAACCTTATCCGCAGGCGCAGTCTGCGCTTCGAGTTGCTCAACTTCAGGTATCGCTGCACCTGTTTTGTGGAGCTCTCCAAGAATCTGGTCTAAATGCTTCCTGTTTTTCCCCTTAACCAGAATCCTCGTATAGCTCGGGTCTGTTTTGTGCTTTCCTATCTCGAACTGCAGTACCTCGAACTCGCCCCCCAAATCCATGATGGTATCGAATACCTTCGGCAGTATAAACGAATCAATTATGTGCCCCTTAAGCTCGATTTCTTTAACTTCCATAAACCATCGTCCCTATCCCTTCGTCGGTGAAGAGTTCGAGAAGAATCGCATGCTTTACGCGCCCGTCGATTACGTGCGCTTTTTCAACGCCGCCTTTGATGGCTTTTTCGCACGCCATTATCTTCGGAGTCATCGAGCCCCCTAATACTCCTTTTTTCAGCAGGTTATTGACCTGCGAAATTTTTAGCTCCCTTATCAGACTTTTTTCATTTCTTAAATCCTTCATCACTCCAGGAACATCTGTAAGTATTATCAGCTTTTTCGCTTTGAGCGCAGCCGCAACATCGCCGGCTACGGTGTCTGCGTTCAGGTTCAGGCTCTTGCCTTCGCTGCTCAAGCCGATTGGGGCAATTACAGGGATGTAGTCCTGCGACGTTAGGGTCTCAATTATTTCTGGATTTATTTTTTCAATCTCCCCGACCAAGCCGAGGTCAACTTTTTTAGTCACGCCGCCCGCAACTATTTTTTGAGGCGCTTTTTTATGCGCCATTATCAGTCTTCCGTCTTTACCTGAAAGCCCTGCAGCCCTGCAGCCGAGCGCATTTATCCTGGAAACTATGTCTGTGTTTATCTTGCCCACAAGAACCATCTTCACGATTTCGAGCGTCTCCTCGTCAGTAACTCTCAACCCTTCCACAAACTCAGGCTTCTTGCCCATCTTCTCCATCGCCTTGCTTATCTCAGGCCCGCCGCCGTGCACGACAACGGGTTTCATGCCAACGTAGCGGAGCAGTATTGTATCCTTTATCGTCCACTCCTTTGCCTCCTCGTCAAGCATCGCATGCCCGCCGTATTTTATCACGACGTAGCTGCCCTGGAACTCCTCAATATAAGGCAGCGCCTCTGCAAGAACTTCTGCTCTGGTTGCAGTCATCTAAATTTAATTAGCACAACCTGCTTAAAAAGCTTGCTCACTTAGAGCGCATAATTAAATAAAGCCCTATGCGTTAAAAAATGTAATATGAAAATCTTGCTCGTAACCGGCAGGCTCGCAGAGCAGAGAGTAAGAAAAGTTGCAGAAAAATTCGGCTGCGGCGTTGCTGTTGCGCCGGCTGACGTGATATCCTGTCTCACGCCAAAGCAGATTGCAGAGGGCGTGAACAAGTACAGCAAGTACTTTGAAATGCTTATTGTTCCGGGACTTGTGAGCGGAGATTTGAATTTTATCGAAAAAAGCACAGGAATCAGAACCTTTAGAGGCCCCAGAGACGTCGCAGACCTGAAATACGTTCTGGAGAATATAAAAAATCTCAAACTTTCGAAAGAAATTCCTGCGGACGAGCTGATTAATGGGAAGCTTAAGACGCATGCGCTTGAAAGACTCAAAACTGTCCATTCCTCCACCTACGTTAAAAAAATGCTGAAAGAACCAGGGAACATTATGGTGGGCAGCCTTCCCGTCGGAAGGAGCTTTCCGATGAGAATTCTTGCGGAAATCGTGGACGCAGGTAACCTGAGCGAAAAAGAACTTCTGCGGCAGGCGAGGTACCTGAAAAATTCCGGAGGAGATATCATAGACCTTGGCTTCAACGAAAGAAATCCGGCTGCTGTTAAATCTGCTGTCAGGCTTCTAAAGAAAAAAATTGACCTGCCTGTATCGGTTGATACGATGGAAGAAGAAAACATAAGAGCTGCCTTCGGCAGGGCGGACATGATACTCAGCTTCGACGAGGAATTGCTCCAGAAGTTCAGCAGCGTAACAACTCCGAGCGTGATAATACCAAAACGTGGAAGCCTGCCCGGAGCTCCTGAGGAGAGAATCAAAATGCTTGAGAAAAACATCGAGCTGGCAAGAAAGAGAGGCTTCAAAAAAATAATCGCAGATTTGATACTCCAGCCCGTCAATTTTGGATTTGTGGATTCAATTGTGGCGTATAAAAAATTCAGCGAAAAGCACAGCTGTCCTCTTCTGATGGGCGCGGGAAACGTAACGGAGCTGTTCGATGCGGACAGCGTCGGCATTAATGCGCTGCTCGCTGCGATTGCGGGCGAGTGCGATGCAAGCATAATTTTCACAGCAGAGGCGAGCGACAAGACGAGCGGAAGCGTCAGAGAGCTTGCAGCTGCCTCAAAGATGATGTACCTCAGCAGGCTGCGCGGCTCGCCGCCGAAGGACTTGGGAATTGACCTGTTGCTCCTGAAGGAGAAAAAAATCAGAAGGGAGAGGTTTAACGAGAAAATAAAAAAAATTAAAGCAAAGCCTTCCGAAGATTATTTTTCAGACCCGCAAGGATACTTCAAAATTTTTGTTGGAGAGAATATAAAATGCGTGCATTATTCTGACGGCAGACCGACGGTATGCATAGAGGGCAGCAACGCCGGAGAAATCTGCGATACTATCTATGCCATGCACTTAATTTCTGATTATGCTCATGCTTTATATCTCGGCAGAGAACTGCAAAAGGCTGAGTTTGCGCTGAAGTTTGGAAAAAGCTACGTGCAATCATAAAATATACCGCAGTGCAAGGAAGACGATGACCACTCCCAACATAAGTTTGATGAACCTCTGCGGAACGAATTTCTGAAACCGCGCACCGAGATACATGCCTGCAAACCCGCCTATTCCAAATAGAAAACCGAGGAGCCAGTCAGGCGAGGTAGCCACGCCGCCTTTAGCAGGAATCACGCTGTAAAAGAATACGCCCGCAATGGAGGTCAGAAAAGTTCCCATCAATGCAGCGCCAGCAATGGTATAAACCGGCAGATGGAAAACCGCAACGCAGAATGGGGCAATGATCGCGCCGCCGCCGATACCATAGGCGCCGCCTATTATCCCGACAATAAGAGCTAGAAAAAACATAGCCACTGTGTTGAATGAAAATCTCTCGCCCCAGAATTCGTACTCGATTTTTTTAAGACCGATAGAAGCAGTCTTGACAACTGCTTCTGGAGGAAAACCTGCAGCTATTCTGACGCCCTGCTCTTCTCTAATCTGTCTCATCCTCTCCATGAATCTCTTCTCGAGAGATTTCATCTGCGCATTTTCAGCCACTGCCTTACCTGTAATCTCGTAGAGGAGACGGATGCCAATATAAAGCAATACGCATCCCGCAAAAAACTTGAATGCCTTCGGGTCAGGCAAGTAGAGCACCCTGATATAGTATCCGACAAATACTCCCGGCACCGTTCCTATAATCATCGCATATGTTAGAGGCCATGCCATGCGCCCTTCCCTGAGGTAGCGATACACGCCGCTCGGAATCGCAACAATATTATATACGAAGTTAGTAGCGCTTACGGCAGGGCTCGTAAAATTGAGAACGCTCATCTGGAACGGTAATAATAGAAACGC
>JACRDW010000063.1 GCA_016212785.1 Methanobacteriota archaeon
GAAGCCAGTCCATATCGCTGCGATGCTCGGATAAATAAACGCAAAGTACAGCGACTCCTCCTTGTAGATAAGAGCCACCGCGAGTGGCAGGAGCAAAACGTAGCCTACCACGAATAAAATTGAGCCCAAATCTCTGAGTATTACTTCCAAATCCTCTCTGCTTATTCTTACCAGTATCATTTTCAATCCACCTCTCAGCACGTCGTCGCAACTCGCTACTCTCGTTGCTCCTAGTGCCGAGACCCTGTTTCTCACTCGCTCTTACTGAGCGAGTGTCTTGACCCAAGGGTATTGTTCGTTTCACTCACAACAACTTGCGCCCAGCTAGAGCATTTGCTGAATTATCTTTGCGTAGGCGGGGCGGGTTATGAAAACTCCTGCCGTCGCCCCAATCATCGTCGTCACAGCAAAACCCTGAAGCATTCCAAAGCCCACGATGAACAGGGGCACCATCGCAGCCATTAAGGTCATCCAGGAGCCAATTACTATGAAGAACGCACCCTTCATCTTTGCTCTCATGGACTTCTCTTTCTCCATTAAAATTTCGTCAAGTATGACAATCTGATTGTCCACGCCCGTACCTACGGCTGCGATTATTCCCGCAATCGCAGGCAGGTCTATATCCCACCTTATAAGAGATGCAGCACCGAGTATGATTATGATTTCGCTCACGCCTGTAAGGAGTATGGGCAGAACAAATTCTGGTTTTCTGTATCTGATGTAAACCACGGCAGCCACTCCGGCGAAGGCAAGCAGACCGGCGAGCACAGCAGCATTAGCAAATCCCTCGCCCAGAGCTGCGGAAACGTCATAGCTCCCGACGATGTTCACCTTTATCGGTAAAGCACCGGAGCGCAGAATGATTTCTATGCGCCTTGCCTCTTCCCTGCCCTCCTCTCCTGAGCCGGTTTCAAGAATTAAGCTTTTAACAACCTGCCCGGCTGCAAGCTCTCTCTGCAGGCTTGGGGACAGCGGAGCATCGTTAACCAGCCCTGTTCTATCGATGCGTATCTCCTTTGCATATCCGGTGCGGTTTATGAGACTGACAATCTTCTCCTTTTCTTCCCCGCCCAGCTCGTCGAAAGATTTATCGAATGCTATGGTGGTGATAACTCCGGCTGTACCTCTCGTAGAGCGCACCTCTGCCTTTCCAATTTTGCTCAGAGTCTCGTTCAGGTCAATCTCCCTGTCCGAGAGCATTCTTATTTGAGTGCCCTCGTCCATGTACATGTAAACCCTGGAGAAGTTCGTTGCTATTGCAGCGTCTCTAAATCTTTCCGCTGCTTTGTCAGATATCGTGAAAGGCACTCCCCAGGAACCTGCTCTGGCTTCGTATCCAAATGGGTCTATCCTTACCAAATCGCCGCCTGTGAATACAGGTATCTCGCCTATGTTTACGGTCAGCTTACCGGGCTTGCCTATTATTTTCCCGGCCTCGACTGCGTTAATGCCAGCTATATATACAAGCACATATTCATTCCCCCAAGGCTTGACCTTCACATCCCTTACTTTTAATCCTCCCCGCAGCCTCTCATCCATTATTGTTACGACCTGCTGCATCTCCTGCGGAGTAAGCGCTCTTTCTGTCTGAATCTGAATCAAGCTGCCTCCCTGGAGGTCGAGACCTGTGGAGACTCCCCTCACAGTTATGAGCACTATTGAAATAGCTATGCACGCTATGAGCACTCGGACTCTCCTTTCCTCGAGAATTTTTTCAATCATTTGCGCCCCTCCAGATAGCGCTGCAGTATCCACGCATTCTGAATCCAGGTGTTAATCAGGTCTACGAGCAGACCTATTATAATCACGACTGCGATTTCTTTCAGCACAATAGATGTAGAGGCAAAGTAGAGAATAACGACCGCAGCTAACGTTGTTGCTGTCATTGTCAAACCTGTTTTTACAGCTCCGTAGAATCTATCATAGAAGCTTCCCATCCTGCGCATTAACAGCCTCGTCGTCAGGAGTATGTCGGTATCCACAGAGTAGCCTATGAGCAGCAGCAGCGCAACAAGAGAGCCGGAGGTGAGCTTTATTCCGAGCAGAATCATGACGGCAATCGTTGTTACAATGTCCGAGAATGCAGAAAGCACGACCGCAAGCGAGGGTACAAGGGTTTTGAATCTGAGGAAAATCACCACAGCCATGAATAAAAATGCGAAGAACACCGCCTTTACACCATCTTTCAAAAACTGCGCTGATATCGAAGCCTGCGCATCCCTGATGCTGACCTTATCCCTAGGTATTCCAAGCGAGCTTAAAAAGACCTGAAGGTCTTCCTTTTCCTCAACGTTCAAAAAACCATCCATTTGTACAGTGTAGCCAACAACTCCGGATAAATCGCTGATTGCATCTGCCTGAACCCTATATCCGAGCCTTTCGCTGAGCGAAACCTCCAGGTCGATGCCCTCCGGAACGTTATAAACCGTTATCAGCGTGCCCCCCTTTAATTCCACGCCCATTGGAATCGTGCCTGCCTTCGCATTCGCCCCGACAATTGCCAGAGAGGCAGCAAGCATAAGAACCGGCAGAATCATAAACTTTTTTAACTCAAACATACAAAAACCTTCCATCCAAGATGGTATAACTATATATAAAAGTCTTATTGTGGGTGAAAAATGAAGGGAATTGACATCGTATCGCTTGGTATCCTACTGGTATTTGCAGGCATACTTCTGGTAGCAGCCGGAATGCTCTCCCAGATTAAGTCAAAAGAAGCAGAAGTGAGAGGCGGCGGAGTAATATTGATAGGACCCTTTCCGATAGTGTTCGGGAGCGATGCAGAGGCTGCGAAAACTGTATTAATTTTAACAATTCTGCTCATCCTGATAGTTTTCTTTCTTTTCAAACTTGCATGAGGTGTTTTTTTGAAGCTGCTCGTCGACAAAAAAGGCAGGAAGCATCTAGTCGAGGGAGAGAAATTCCAGACAGACCTTGGTATTGTGGATTTAAATTCAGCTGCAGACGTTGCAAAATCCCATTTAGGACATGAATTTTATGTTTTAAACCCAAAATTGATTGACATATACGAAAAAATGCCCCGCTCAGGTAGCTTTATCCTCAAGAAAGACCTCGGAGCAATTCTTGCCTACACCGGCGTTGGAAGCGGCGACGTCGTCGTGGACGCAGGCACCGGCAGCGGCGCCCTTGCGCTCTTCCTCGCAAACATCGTCAAACCGAACGGCAGGGTTTATACTTATGAAATTAATGAAAAATTCGCTGAAATTGCAAGAAAGAACATAGAAAAGGCAGGCTTGCAGGAATACATAGAACTGAAAATAAAAGATATTGCAGAAGGGATAAAGGAAAAAAACGTTGACCTCGTTACTCTCGACCTGGAGGAGCCCTGGAAAGTCTTTGCCCATGCGAAAAATGCCCTCAAGCGCGGAGGCTTCATAGCAATTTACACGCCCTACATCGAGCACGCAAAAAGGACTGTAGAAGTCCTGCGAGAGGAATCCTTCAAGAGCATAAAAACGCTCGAGCTGCTAGAGAGGGAGCTTGAATTCAGGGAGAAGGGCACGAGACCGAGAACGAGGATGCTGGGGCACACTGCGTATATCACCTTTGCGAGGAAATATTAAGTGTGTATTCCTCTAAAGCTCTTCTTGAGGTGTGCCACATGTCGTTAATCTTTACTGCGGCGAGTTTACCCTGTCTTGCTCTCAAACTTAGGTATTCCTGCGAGTACGGCGAGTTCCTCGCTACTTCTTTCAACGGCAGAAGTTCATCCTTGCCGCCGAATATGGAGAGATGCTGCATCAGCGATTCGTCTACGGCTCTTGCGATAAAGTTTGCGAATGGCGCAAGATTGCCTGCGTCTGCGCTTCTAAGGGATTTATAGTATTTTGCCCTGTCTTCTCTTCTTAGAACAATTGGCGGATAGCCGTGACGTATCAGGTGCAAATTATTAAGCAATCTTGCAACCCTTCCATTCCCATCGGAAAAGGGATGGATTTCCACGAAGTTATGGTGCAAAAAAGCAGAAGTTTCGACTGCGTTGCCTTTGCTTTCGTTTACCCTATTCAAGAGCCTGTCCATCAATCCTGCAACTTTCGAGAAATTGGGGGGCGTCTTAATTGCTCCGGTAATTCTGACGTTTTTTGTTCTATATCTGCCTGCATCTTCCAGTATGCCTCTCGTCAATGCCTCGTGGATTTTTTGCAAGGCTTCATGGGTGATTTTTCTCCCGCGTGCGAGCCCCTCAATCAAATCATACGCATTTGCGGTATTCCTTGCTTCTAGGCAGTCTTTGAGCGGCTTCCCACCTATCGTAATTCCCTCCTCGACGACGAGTTTCGTTTCCGAGAGCGTCAGGGTATTGCCTTCAATGGCGTTGGAGTGGTGTGTGTGAAGCAGGCGCAGCTCTTCATGCAGTCGTCTGAGCGCGTCTTTCGGCAATGGACGCATCGAGTCAAGTCTTTTTTTCTTCTCTTCTATTCTTTCCAGAAGCTCTTTTCTGATAATATCGGTATTGGCCATATTATATATTATCCGATATAACGAGCGCAACAATATCGGTATCGGCTGATTTTTGACAGAAGCGATAGGAAAAGGATTTTTATATTCGGGGGGAGATTTATAGGGCATGGGTGAAGCGGAGGAGTTTAGAAAGGCACTCATTTCGATTGCAAAGAAAGTCAAGCAAAAGCCTGAGATGACCGAGGGAGATGTCTACAATTGTTTTGTAGATTCGGGATTTTTCAGAGCTCTCGAA
>JACRDW010000068.1 GCA_016212785.1 Methanobacteriota archaeon
CAGCCGAGGCGCATTCAAATAGCGCAGGTAGCCGATTTCTTTCGGGTCGAAGCCCATTAAATGTGCGCAGTAAACATCGCACTCCAGCGGCTCGCCGGCTATTGCAATGTTCCACACAAAGGTATCGCCGCCTATCGGTCCATTGCCCTCCATTCCTGTATAGCCGTCAATTACTCCAAGCTTCGGCTTAACGTATTTTGCAAGGGCTGCAATATTTTTGTGAATTACCTTAGCTCCTTTGACGTATTTCTCTTCCTCTACTTCTGTCGAAGAGTAAAGTCTTCTTAAAATTTTAAACCTTGAAAAGCCTGAGGCTATTTTTCTAAGCGGCTTTATTCTCATTACTTTTCCAAAGCTCGAAGCATAGCCGTGCACAAGCGAGCGGTCTTCCGGATGAACAAAGCCCAGCATGTTTTTAAGCGTGAGCGTGACAATAGCGTGGTCGTGCGTCTTCGGCAGCGTTAGAGAAATCACGTCACAGCTTGCGTAATTCGAGACTCTAACTTTTTTTGGTTTTTTATTAATATCCAGAAACTCAATTTTCTCCCACTTATCGCCTTCGTTTAAATCAATTAATTCTACTCCATAATCCCTTGCAATTTTTTTGTAGCCCAGCGAGGAGTAGAGTTCTTTTGTATCCACTGCGCTGCCTTCCGCAATTATATCTACGTCCAGCGAATCGAGTACAGCTCTTAGAGCTTCGGGATGGGTTGCCGCAGCGCCGCCTGCGACGAGGTTTGGCTTAAGCAGAGTTTTTCCTCTGGAGCGCAATTTAACGTTCTGCAAAATTGCCTTGGTATTTCCATATCTCCCCAAGCCAATACTTGTGAAAATCATAAATACGCAGCACCAAAGGAACTGAGCTCTCCCTTATATTCTTCCCATTTAACTTCGACGTTTGTAACTCTTGCATACGGCGGACCCTTATGGCACCATCTTATCATTTCCTCGACCTTCTCTTTCTCGCCCTCGAAAATCGCTTCGACCCGGCCGTCCCGCAAGTTGCGAACCCAGCCTTTTACTCCGAGCTCAAAGGCTTTCTCTTCCGCACTTGACCTGAAGAACACTCCCTGGACTCTTCCGGAGATGTAAACGTGTGCTCTGACTTTCATTTTTCTCGCCTGTTGTCAACTTTTTCAGTCTATTTTGAATGCAGTTATTAAAACTTCCGACGGTGAGAGAGTCTCAGCTCTACGAAAAATTAAATGGAAAAGTAAAATGCAGCATCTGCGAGAGGAGATGTGTTATTGCAGAAGGCGGAAGGGGATTCTGCAAAACTAAGACGAATATCGAGGGCAGGCTTTACACGCTGGTTTACGGTGACATAAGCGCGCTCGAGTCTCGACCGATTGAAATCAAGCCCTTCTTTCACTTTTATCCCGGCAGCACTGCGCTGACTTTTTCTACGTGGTCTTGCAACTTCCACTGTCCCTGGTGTCAGAACTGGCATCTCTCACGAAGCGAGCCTAAACCTGAGGAGGCCAACTTCATTTCTCCTGAGAGAATGATTGGAACAGCTTTAAAAAATAAAGACGAAGGCCTGTGCGTGAGCTTTCAGGAACCTACGCTGCTTTTTGAATATTCTCTCGATGTTTTTAAAATAGCAAGAGAAAAAAGACTGTACAGCTGCTGGGTATCGAACGGCTATCTTACGCTGGAGGCGCTTCGCATGCTTGCGAGCGCAGGTATGGATGCGATTAAAATCGACATGAAGGGCGACGAAAATGTTTACAAAAAATACTGCGGCGGATTAGACGTCAACGTGGTGTGGAGAAATGCGAGAGAGGCAAAGAAGCTTGGGATGCACGTGGAGATAGTGAACCTCGTGATAACAGACGTAAACGATGACGAAGCCTGCCTTAATGAAATAATCCAGCGCCACATAAAGGAACTCGGAGCAGATACTCCGCTGCACTTCACCCGCTATTATCCTGCCTACAAATTCTCAAATCCTTCTACGAGAATTGAAACCTTAGAAAAGGCTTATGAAGTTGCGAAGAAAGCCGGCGTTTTATACCCTTACATAGGAAACATGCCGGGGCACCGCTATGAAAATACCTACTGCCCAAACTGCGGCGAGCTTCTAATCAAAAAGCTGGGCTTCAGCGTGCTTGACTACAAAATAAAAGACAAAAAATGCCCCAGCTGTGGGGAGGAGATTCCGATAGTGGGGAGGCATGTAAGGAAATGAGCATACGACACCTTATCCAAAATTACGGCACGCCGTACTCAGAAGAAGGCGGCATAGACATAAAATCCTGCAGTTCGAAAGAAATCGCCAAGTGGTTCTTAGCTTCGATTCTATTTGCTGCTCGAATAAGTGAAAGCATAGCGAAGAATACGTACAGAGAATTTGAAAGGAGAGGCATCACAACAGCGGCAAAAATTTCAGGCACAAGCTGGGATGACTTGGTTGCAATCCTCGATTCGGGCGGCTACGTGCGCTATGATTTTAAAACCGCAGACAAGTTGCTCGAG
>JACRDW010000064.1 GCA_016212785.1 Methanobacteriota archaeon
GCCTCAGATAATCATCCAGATTATACTTATCTATGAGGCTTTTCGTAACCTGCAAATACTTTTCCACAGAGCCCTTTGAAACTGTAAGTATTAATTTGCCGCCTCCGCATTTCCTGCATTTTCCTGTTAGGGGAACTCTCCGATACTTTGCGTTACAAACAACGCATCGCGTTGTTTGTTTTGAAAAAGTTCTCAGATTTCCTGCCATGTCTGGGAGAAAGTGGCTTTCTATAACTCTCCTTGCAACGTCCCTTTCGTCCACTGCACGAATCTTGCTGGCCAGGCTCAGCTGGTGGTCGACTTTTTCAAACATTGTGCTCAAGGTCTTGTATATGCTTGTCTTAGGTCCTGCTGCAATGTCGCTTGTATCGTGGGTAAATTTCAAGCTGAACTGCCCAGATTTGCCAAGTCTATTCTCGACGGTTTCAATCATGCTGCTGAGTTCCTGAGGCTTTGCGTACCTCAGCGCTGCTTCATAAAATTCTAAAGGATAGCCCTCGACTACGTCGATGTTGTGCGCCTCGTCGTCTATCTCCCTCGGGTCTATTCTCATGGTTAAAACGAGAGGAGCATCCATTTTGCCGCCCCTCGTGCTCGGCAGGTATGCCTTAGAAAAGTTCAACAGAGCGTCAAGAAGCAGGAAAACTGCGTCTTCGTCGCCGTCGCAGTTGCGCCTCTTTGCGGCGTGAAAGAAAGGATGCGCATAGCCTACGTTAGCCTTTGTAAATCCTATTATTCTCCCAAGAATTGCAGCAGAGGTATGAGGAGCGAGACCCCCTACTAAACGCCCGAGCAAATCTTCCTTTTTTTCTGCATTGTAAAAAGGCTTGAGTCCATAAAACTTAACAAGTAGCTCGTCCAAAAATTTGCTTACTCTTAGAAGATAATTTGCACCTTCCTCTGCCAGTATAATGTCCTGACACTTGAGCTCGACTATCTGCTCCTCGCTCTCGAGAGGACTGCCATTGAAATCTTCTTCATAGCCAAGTTTTTTAAGAATCTCAATTGAGATTCCGATTTCTCTGGGTTTGAAGTGCGTGAGCGGTACGTCGGTAGCGTCAAATCTTGCTGTGCCGTCTTTGAAAACATAAACGCTGTGTTTTGAGCGCAGGATTCCTTTCTCGAGAGGCTCGGGAATCTTGTACGCAGAAGTCATTCCAATTACGCCCTTTATGTCGCTTTGCGTATTGCCGACTGCTGCGATTGCTTCGCTTAAAATCTCTTTAATTTCAAGTTCACGCTCCTCGAAAAAGTTAGTCGCTGCCCCACATTTTCTGCAAGATTCGCTGCCGGTGACGTAGCCGCAAGATATGCAAACTCTCTGCAGTTTTGTTTGAGCACCGCAGCTAGGACACAAAGTTTTGATGGTTATCTCCCCGCACTTCGTGCATGACCTTCTGGCGAGGTCGGCCTTTATTTTCCCGTTCTGCGCAGCCTTCTTTACATCTCTCGTTCTCCCTCCGTGCTGCCCTACCGGGAATAAAACGTTTACCGCAGGCTGCATCTTGCGCTCCCTGGCTTTCTCAGGTCTCCCCATTCTCGCTCCTATATATGTTGGTGCCTTCTCTCTGACCTTTATTCCGAAGCTGTTTACGAGCTCCATTGCGTCAGCAAGACCGTGAGTCTCGCGCCTACCTTGCGGTATTGCGTCAGCAGGGGCGTGTGTCTCGTAAGCACGGTTGAAGTTATCCGGAGAAAGCCCCTCGATGTCCAGAACTCTGAGCAGGGGTTTGTATTCGTGAATTACTATCCTGCCCTCTCTGACCTTGTGCGGAACGCCGAGTATCTCGAGTATCCTCTTATCTTCAGAATCGTTTACAATCAAGGCGTCTGCAGATATTTCGCCTGTACACAGCCATAAAACGAGACTTTTCAAATCCTCTTTAGCAACGTCGTGAAAAAAATAAGTGTACCTGGGATGCAGAGGTATTTGCAGCTCTTCTGAGATTTTTATCGCCTCTTCCTGACTTGGGATTTTGGTTAAAAATTCTTTATAATAGCCGCCTGACGCCTGCTTCAGCTCCTGAACCCACCACTCCTCGGCGTAACCAGGAGGCAGCAAAACGTGATTGTTCTCTAAAAAGTCTCCATAATTTATTAGAAGGTCTCCGAGAAAGAGAATTTCCTTAACCTCGCTCTTTATCTTCTCGGCTTCCTCAACGCTCTCTACTCTAACAACGTCGCCGTTCAAGAGCTTGACTATCGGGCCTTCTATAGAATCACAGGGCACAACTGCCGAGCCTTTCCCTGGCCTCTCTGTTTTGAGCTGGGTGCCAACCGCTATGAAATTGTCGAGCAGTACCATAGTGGTAGGATTTAGCGCAGCCGCAGCATAACCGCTGTTCCTGCTTCTGCCGTATCTGAGCCTGAAGCCGCCTTTCTCGGATGGATGCGCAAGCACGGGTCTGCCTGCGATTAGGTCTTTTATGTACTTGTAACTCGGCTTGATTTCTATTTTGCTTTCTTCTGTTTTTACTCTTGTGGTAGCAAGCTCGCCCAGCCATTCCCAGCCGTCTAAGTTAAATTTTTCAACGTACTTCAAAATTTTTGGAGCTTTCTGCAAAACTCCTTCCGCTAGAACTAGAATCGCACCGCCGCGGAGTTGATTTGTCTCTATTCTCTCCAGGTCCCTGTACCCGGAAACCTCGATTTTGTCTGTAGACTCGCCTGTTATTTCTACTGGAATATTTCTTACAGCCTTTCTGACTTCCTGCGAGGAAGGGAGATACTGCAGTCTCGCTGCCTGTGAATTGTATAAATCTACCTCCTCTGCGAATCTTTCCACCTCCTCGTTGGTAGGCTTGTATCTATCCAGACCGAGAGCTCTTCGGATATAATCGCTGGTTAAAACCGCTATAGCCTGGTCAGAGCCGCCTGCGCTCCTTATAGGACCTGCAAAGTATACTGCGAGGTACTTCGTTGCATCGTAATTTTTCTTAACCTTGACCTTAACTATTCCTTCCAGAGGAGCTGCGACTATGCCCTCTGTTAGAATAGCGAGAGAAGTTCGGAGAGCCTGCTCCGACGCTTCTTCTATCGAGGAAAAAGCTTCGAAGCACCCTTCGACTATTTCTCTGGCTATCTCTATTGCTACTTCTTCCTTTGGCTTGCTGCTCAGCTCTCTAATTCTCTTCGAAACCCCCTTCGGCCCAACCAAGCCTTCGACTCTCTCTGCCAAGTCTTTCGCCAAGAGTATCTCCGGCCCTAATTCTGGGTCTAAACCCTTTTGTCTTGCCTCGGCCGCAACGGCGTAAACCTCTTTTGTCTTTTTTTCCAAGTCCTGGAAATATATTTCCATAGCTCACCTGAATATCATCTTAGTAGTAGTTTGCTTCTGAAGGTCAACAACCGGTACTATGGCAGGAGTAGGCAGCATATTCAACTTCCGCTGAAACGAAGTCTGCTGCTGGAATGTGCCGGAATTTATCAGCGTTACTCCACGGTAGTTTGTCACTCCGACGGTATGGACATGCCCGAAGTGAAATATATCAGGTACCTCGTCGATGAGCATGTAGTCGTAAACCTCGGGCGCGAGCGGAACTTTATCTCCATAGATCGGCGTCAGGTGGCGCTTCTTTATCAAGGTAAGCATCGCCTTGTCTGGCTGGGAATATGACATGCCGGGCATATTTGATATAACGTCGTCCAAGCTGCGTCCGTGGTAGGACAGCACATCCACGCCGTGCAGAGTAGCGTAACAGGGGTTGCCGACCATGTGCACTCTTGCGTCGTTGTATAAGCGCCCTGCAAACTCCTCGCTTATTGCAGGCTGGGGCTCTGCTTGGCGGACTGCGTCGTGGTTTCCGGGCAAAACTATTATCTCGATGTGTCCTGGAACCATGGACAGAAATTCTGCAAACTTCTCGTACTGGACGTGTATGTCCTTTATTAAAAGCTCTCCCTCCTGCTCTGGATAAATCCCAACCCCATCTACCAAATCGCCGCCGACTATTAAGTATTTAACTCTCTCCGCAAGCTGCACTTGCTTCGCACTGCCTATTTCGCCGTTCAGCCACTTTAAGAATTTCAGGAATTCGTTCTCCAGAAACTTTGTGCTGCCTACGTGCGTATCTGAGATTATTGCAAGCACCATTGGTGCCTCGCTTTTGTTTTGTTCTCTGTTGTTCGGCACGTCCGGGAAAAAAATCTCGCTGGCAATTACTATGTCGCTGCTCTTCCCAAGGTTTCCCTCGATGCCCACGACTTCGTCTTTGACTATTTCTCTGGAAATCTCAAGCAGCTCACGGTTCGAATTTAAAATTAAAACTGGAATTGCTCCGGTTGGATCCTCTACCTCAAGTATAACGTGCCCCTTCTGGCTCTTCCTTATCTCACTGACCATCCCGATTATCTTAACGCTGCCTCTGAAGGACGTATTTCTAATCCACTCTATCGTAGCTGCGTCTCTCAAGCGATTTCTGCCTCGAAGAATCTTGGCTAATCTTTCGTATCTGTCGTTGAAATATTCCACGAAACCTTGGATGTTGCCGTTTGAAAAAGATTTTTTAGTTATGTCGTTCTTGAATTTTATTTCTGCCTCGTATTCCTCTGCAAGAAAGCGCTTCCTCGGTCTTTCTACGAAAACTTGCGGTGCCTGCACTGCGGTAGGCTCGGCAGTCAGATGCAAAGACTCGATAAAATCCAGAGTAATTACCTCGGGCTTTTTCTCAGCCTTTTGAGTTTCTGAAATTATCCTGTCGATAACTGCGTCTATGTTCTCATTTTTTTTTAATTCCTGAAGCGCAAGGGGATGTACGTTTATGTTGCTCTTTAGAAATTTGCTCAAAATTTCGAGGTCTTCCATATTACCTACTCGCCCAACTTACCCTTGCGTAAGCAAGATTTCCGCAAGGAAGCTGGCATGCCTGCCAATCTTCCTTCGGAAGACCGCCGGAGTTGCGCAATGCTTATTCACCTAACCTACGCTGGGGAAGCTTGAAAGTAGCTAAATTTTTAAGCCTTATGTCGTCCTCTAGGACTAACCTAATGCCGACCGGGGGAACATCCAACTTAATTTCTTTTGTTCTTCCGTAGCGGCCTTTGCTAACGACGCTTGAGTTGAGTATGCCCAGCATGTCGAGTTCAGAAATTAAATCAGAGACTCTTCTCTGCGTTAAAACGTCTAAAGAGAGCTGTCTGCACAGACGCTTGTAGACGTCGTAGACTTCACCTGTCGTAATTACCCGCCCTCCCATTTCCTCCAGGAGTATGACAGAATACAATAGAAGCTTGGACTGCGTTGGAAGAGTTCTCACCGCTTCAACTATGTTGTCTGCTTCGATTTTTTCGTTCGCCTTCCTGATGTGCGCCTCTGTTATTATTTCTGCGTTTTCTCTTTCGGCCACTTCTCCGGAAACTCTGAGTAAATCCAGAGCTCTTCTTGCGTCTCCATGCTCCCTCGCAGCTAGGGCGGCACATAGAGGAATTACGAACTCGCCAACGACGCCCGGCTTAAATGCAAGCTCTGCCCTCTGCCTCAGGATATCTTCCAACTGCTTTGCGTTATATGGCGAAAAAACTATCTCCTCCTCGCCGAGGGAACTCTGAATTCTGGAGTCCAGATAATTTGTAAATTTCAAATCGTTTGATATTCCTATTATACTGACTCTGGCGTTTTGTAGCTCCGAGTTTACTCTAGTTAGATTGTATATTATTTCATCGCCGCCCTTTCCAACGAGCTTGTCGATCTCGTCCAAGAGTATGATAATGCACTGTTTTTTTGCGTCCACTGCCTCCTTAAAAGAGGCGTAAACTTTGTCTGTGGGCCAGCCGGTGAAAGGTACGTTCTCGCCGAACTCCTTTGCAAGGTTTGCCAGTACCCTGTACTTTGTATCGGTAACCTCACAGTTGAGATAAATTGTAGAAACAGGGACTCCCAACTTGTTTCCTGTTTCAGTTAACTCCTTGCAAATGAATTTTGAGACGATCGTCTTTCCGGTACCGCTCTTTCCGTATATTAGAACGTTTGACGGTGTCTCAAACCTCAGCGCAGGCGCTAAGATAGAGGCAAGCTGCTTGATTTCTGCTTCTCTGTGGGGCAGCTCGGCAGGGGTGTAAGAGTGCCTCAGAGCTTCCTTATTTTTAAATAGCGGCTCTTTCGTAAGAAGTGCATCAAAAATCCCGCTGAACGAACTTTTTAGATCCATATTTTCTCCCGCCAATCTTCTCCTGACCTGCCCTTCCACTGGAGAAAACTCCACCAGAAATCTATGACCTTCAAGTGGAAACTGAGGTAATTTTATAATCGATTAAACGTTTATATATATATAATTTTTGAGTATCACAGCAATACTTCTCATGGAACCCATTATTTGTAGTAATAATTCGTGATAAATTGACAGACGGGGCATGCCTTCCTATGGAAAATTTTTCAATCAAACTGAATATTAACCCCTTTATTTCTTATGGAGATTTTTAGATTTTATAGCTATATATCAAATAGGGAGTATTGTAGTGAGTTTATTCGTTTAAATAAGATTAAAGATGTAGATTCTAAAAAATCAAAATAAAATTTAATTTTAAATTATTAAAAAAAGCAGAATTTATTAATATTTCTATTTCGAAAAAAATAAATACTAGTAGGGTCGTTATAGTATCGGCGACTATTTCTATAAAACATTATTATAAAAGATTAATCATTTTTATACTTCCAATCGAAATATAGGGGTCTCGCCTAATATTCTAATTTGTCTAGATATATCTTGCATTCACTAAGTTTTTCCTTTATAGAAGCAAGGGGTTCGGTGCTGTTTTTTTCATAAAAAAATCTATACGATTCATGGTATCTCAACGATAAGTCGAAATATCGCATTTCAAGTTCTTCTGGGGCACAGCTTTTTTTCAATATATCTTCCTTTAGGCTTTCGACTTCTTCTAATAGTTCTTTAGAGATTCTCTGCGAGAGTAAACTCCAATTTATCATGGGCAGGTCTCTCGCCGGGAATTCGCTCACTATTAATCTCTTTGTTTCGAAATCTTCCTCTACCTCAAAATTCGGTCCAGAAATAAACCCTTCACAAGAAAGCGAATTTTCATTCGGAAGAATTTTAAACAGCGCTTTCTCTTCCTCCAGCTCTTGAATATTGCTTTTCAGCGTTTTCTTCTGCACGCCCCCAAATCGGTTAAGAATGAGGGCAATTTCCTCCAGAGGCACAAATTCCAATTCTTTGACTATCGTCAAAATTTTACTTTTCATAACTTTACAGTCTCTAATTCGCTGGCAACGTTCCAAATTAAGCTTCTGGTGTGAATTGGAAGATTTCTGTCGTTGCTTATTTCTTCTAAAATATAGAGGGCGGAGCTGATTTTAATGCCTAAATCCTCTTTTTCGTTCAGTAAAATATTCTTGACTTCCTCAGCAGACTTCCTAATATTTCTCGGTACGGAGGTGTCTCCGATAACCTGATCTAGTACCGTGGTTATCTGCTTGAGTTTTTTTCCTTCTTTCACGTTCTCACCTCTATATTTTAAGTTATTACACATCATAAAATATAATAGAAAGATTTTTTAGTATAGCCCACTTATTCTTTAATTAAGATGGAAAAAAATAAAGAGAACGCTATGAAGGAAATGGTTGACCTTCTTCTCTCGAAGGCGACAATGCTGCAGCATCACTGCGATAAGTGTAAGTCTCCACTTTTCGAGAAAGAGGGCAAGATAATTTGTCCGGCCTGCGGTATAGTGCAGGAGAAGGAGATAAAAAAGGAAGCAGAGAAATTCGTCGAATTGCTAAACGAGATGAAGGGAAAGAAAGTCTGCATTAAGACTCAGAGCGATGTATATCGAGGCATTTGCAAAGACATTGAGAAGGATTTTTCTTTTCTTCTCAAGGACGTGGAAAGGCTCAGCGTCTATGGGAGTACCTCCGAGGAGGAATGGAAATACGTTTCAGAGTTAATGCTCATTCACGGCGACTACATCGAGGCAGCCTGGCTTGAAAAGAAGAAGTAAATATAGCCCTTTTTGGAAAAAGTGCTATCACCCCAAAACCCGAGAGCAACGTCATAGGTTTTCTTATGCTAAGATATATATAGGATAAAAACTACGCAGAGCAAAGGAAGTGATTTTTTTGAAAATAGCAGATTTAAGGAAAGGTCAGGGAAAGATAAACATAGAAGTCGAAGTCATAAGCGTAGGCGAGATAAGAGAATTCCAGAAGTTCGACAGGCAGGGAAAAGTAGCTACTGCAGTTGTCAAGGACGACTCTGGAGAGATAAATCTAACCCTGTGGAACGAGGACATAGACAAAGTAAGCGCAGGCTCGAAGATTAAAATAGAAAACGGCTATGTGAATGAGTTCCAGGGAGAGCCGCAGCTGACTGCTGGAAAGTTCGGGAAGCTTATAGTTCTTTAAATCCAACCTTCTCCTCCAGCAAGTCTTTCAAAATTTCCTGAATTTCTTTTATCTTTATTCTTCTCTGTTCAGTCGTGTCTCTTTCTCTTATCGTTACCGTACCGTCTTTTAATCCGTCAAAGTCTATAGTTATTGCGTAGGGAACGCCTATTTCGTCGACCCTAGCATAACGTCGACCGATCGAATCCGCCTCGTCGTATATGCAGAAGAAGTTTTGATTTTTTAAATTTTCATAAATTTCCAGCGCAGGCGCGGTCAGCTCTTCTTTTGCAATTAAAGGAAAGACCGCCGCCTCAATCGGCGTAACAGAATTTTTCAAGCTTAAGATTTTTCTCTCACCATTCTCTCTATAGGCAGACTCCAAAACACAATATACGATTCTGTCTATCCCGTAAGACGGCTCTATCACGTGCGGTATTATTTTTTCTCCGGTTACTCTCTCCTTAACTTTTTTTGCTGTCAGGTAGCTCTTGTCGAGCCTGATATTTTCACCATCGATTTTTAAATCAATATATTCTTTTTTTTCAAAAAAAGCTATCTCTTTTTCTCCAAGATTCTTAATCATCCTGACAATCTCACTCGTTTTTTCCTTAAATTTCGAGCCAAGCTTTGCCAGATTAGCTTCAACTATCTTTTTTTCTATTTCTCGCGGTTCCTCAAACTGCAGAAATGCGCTCAAATCAGCACCGCTGTGCTTCATATGCGCCTTTAGGTCATAGTCTGTTCTGTCTGCGATGCCTACGACCTCGATGTAGCCGAAGCGCTCGGTGGCAACTTCTGCATCCCAGCAGTCCATGGCATAGTGTGCCATCTCAGTCTTCATGTGCTGCCTGAACCGCAGTTTTTCTCTTGGAATTCCGACCTCTTCTAGAAATTTTTTCACGAGCACAAGATGATACGCAAGAAGCTCGTGCGCTATTATATTTTTACCAACGGCCTCTCTGGCAGAGAGCGTTATCTCACCGCCCTCGCCCAGAACCAATCGCAGCTCTTCGTTCGCACATTTCCTAAAATCTTTGTGAGTTTTTTCCTTTGGATTTACAAAGAGTTCTACTTCTGCCTGGCTGAATTCTCGAAGCCTTATTACTCCCTGCCTCGGGGAGATTTCGTTGCGGTACACCCGTCCAAGCTGGGCTACGCCGAAGGGCAGCTTCTTCCTGTAGAACCCGTAGAGGCGACTGAAAAGCATAAA
>JACRDW010000065.1 GCA_016212785.1 Methanobacteriota archaeon
AGGAAATAACCGATTATCTCGCCCCTGTCAGTCCTTATTTCAGCGCCAACTATAATCTCGATACCTTCAGCGATTTTTTTGGTCTCAATTCCTCCTTTAATCGTGTCGTGGTCAGTAACAGCTATGCCGTCGAGGTTTTGGAGCTTGGCAGCTTTTAAAATATCTTTAGGTTCCAGGCGGCAGTCTTTCGAATATTTTGTATGCACGTGCATGTCGAGCTTCATGCTTATTCCTTATCGGCACAAATTTAATACTTTTCGTCAATCCCAAAACTTCTTCGTCCTCGCATAGTCTCGCTCTGCTTTTAAGATTTTTTTGTACAGCTCTTCTTCATTTCTAGAAGCAATCAAGACCCGCTTCGCAACCTCAGGTCCAACTCCGCGAGCAGCCTGCGCTACTACGGCGCTCTTTCCATAGGAGAGCACCAGGTTTGCAGAAGCCTGCATTTTTTTTACTTCCTGCTTTTCGGAAATGCTCAGCGCTTCCCTGGCTCTAAATCTCCTGTAAACGCTTTCCATTTCTTTGTATCTGCCCTTCAGAACAGCGAGCATTCCAGCGCCGCAGTTTTTGCATCTCAGCTCTTGAAGGTTCTTCACCCTAAACGAGGAAGACCACTTTGTGCAGTGCAGGCAGAAGAGCTCTATCCTCCTGTCCACAATTCTTTTTTTCAGAGCTTTTAAAATCATCCTTTCTGCTCTTTCAGGGAGCACGATTTCTGCATACGCCTTCAAGCCCAGCTCTGCAAGGGGCGAGGGTCTGTCGAGCCGGACGAACTCGACCTTTATCTCCTTGTTCTTTATCCCCTCAAAGACTCTCTTCGTGTTCTTTAAATCCAAATTGTCCTTGAATATTTCCTTGAGGACTTCCTCGAATATCGGCGAGCCCTCGTATGCGTCGATTACCTTTGCAATTTTACTTTGATAGGAGACGTCCTTCGCTATTGCGCCGAAGCGCTTCGCCACGTGCACAAACTTCCATTTGAAAAGGGAAGCGCGCTTCAGGCTCTTTGAGAGCAGGGGTTCAATCAGCTCGAAATCTATTTTGAACAGCTCCCGCATCTGCTCTTGAGAAAGGCTTCGTGGCGAATGCAGAATTATTCTGTACGCATCACAGCTGAGCGCAACGCTTGTGCCGAGCTGCGCTGTAAGTAAAGTTGAAAAGGTCCTTCCAATGGTTTGATTTACTTTCGTCCCGTAGCAGGAGTGCACCACAGCAAAATTCTGGAAAAGCTCGACGACTATGTGTTTATCGTCTGGTACTGGGATGCTTTTTTTTATGTGCCTTTTAATTTTTGAAGTCGCCAGCTTTTTCGTATACTCGTCTGCAGGATAATCATTAAGTGCCCTTAATCCCTGGACAGCTATTTCGCCTCTCAGCCGGCCCACTTCTCCGGCAACGTCGAAGGGCACAGGTATTTCTTCTCCGGCCCAGGAAGGTATTGCCCCGGTTACTTCGTCTACCGGCTCGACGAGTATTTCCCTCTCGTCCAGCGAGACAACTCTCCAGGGAGCGCCCTTGAAGATTATCAGATTTCCGGATTCAACGTAATTAACTACGAATGCCTCGTCCAGAATTCCAACGTTCTCCTGGGTTATAATATTCCGGACAAAGTAGCGCCGCTCGTCAGGTATCGTTGAGAGATTTTCGAAATAGTACTTCCAAGATTTTTTGGCCTTGCCGAAATTCTCGCCGTCCAGCCAGAGCAGCCCAAGAGAATTCAGCAGATTCAAAACTCTCTCAAACTCTTCCTGCATCAAGCTCGAAAAAACGAAGCTCCTCTTGATTATTTCAAAGGCTTTACTCTTCGAAATCCTTCCAAAATCCAGGGCAATGCCGACGAGTTGATGCGCAAGAACGTCGTAGGGCTTTTCGTTGAGCTCCACCTCTTCCAGCTTTTCGTCACAGGCTTCCCTTGCAATCACCATAGCCTCAAGTATATCGTCGGCGTCCGTCGCTATTACCACTCCTTTAGACTTCCTTCCGATTCTGTGCCCC
The DNA here is from genome assembly GCA_016212785.1 of Methanobacteriota archaeon. GTDB lineage: Archaea > Hydrothermarchaeota > Hydrothermarchaeia > Hydrothermarchaeales > JACRDW01 > JACRDW01. Next base: position 1,996 of record JACRDW010000065.1, read on the forward strand.
GACCTGCCTATGCGCTGTAAGAGCCTTGTAACCTGTCTCGGACTCTTGTACTGCATCACGATATCTATGCTGCCGACGTCTATTCCTAACTCCAGCGAAGAGGTGCAGATTAGAGCTTTAAGCTTTTGCGTCTTGAAATCCCGCTCCGCAGCTATGCGCACTTCCTGAGAAAGAGAGCTGTGGTGGATGCCCGCACTCTCTCCGAGAATTCTGAACCTCGAAGCAAGAATCTCGGCCATTTCCCTTGTGTTGACGAATATCAGCGCAGAGCTGTGCGAGCTCAGCAGCTCGGCAATTCTCCTCAATCTGGAAGAAGCGTCCAGACCTGCAAAAATTTTCTCTGCAATCGCTCTATCTTCCTTCTTCGGCATCGGCTTCTCCACATTGAGCTCTGTTTCTTTTGTTGCAGATATTCTGAGGATTTTTATTTCCCGCTCTCCTGCGAGAAATTTTGATACTAATTCAGGAGAGCCGATGGTTGCGCTCAGGCCTATCCGCTGGAATCTGCTCGCGAGCTCATCGAGTCTCTCCAGCCCTATGCTCAGCTGGGCTCCCCGCTTGTCTTCCGCAAGTTCATGAATCTCGTCCACGACGACAAAGCAAATGTTCTTCAGATGCTCCTTCATTACCCTCCCAGGCAGTATTGCTTGAAGAGTTTCAGGAGTGGTTATAAGCATGTCAGGCGGAGCTAAGGCCTGCTTCCTGCGCATGTGCTGCGAGGTATCGCCGTGGCGGACTGCGATTTTTATGTTCAGCTTTTGTGACCACCATTCCATGCGCTCGAGCAGGTCTCTGTTCAGAGCTCTCAAGGGCGTTATGTACAGAATGCTTATTCCCTTTCTCCTGTCTTCTAAAAATCTGTCGAAAATCGGCAGCAGCGCTGCTTCCGTTTTTCCAATTCCAGTCGGAGCAATTAGCAGAACATTTCTGTTCTTCAGAATTTCAGGTATCGCTGCCTCTTGTATATCGGTCGGTCTCTTAAAGCCAAGCTCGCTCAGCACTTCTTTTATCTCCGGTTTCAGCAGTGAGAAGGATTTCATATTTTCTTCTGTATCTCAATCGCCTCTTCTAAACTCAGCTTGCCCTTCGCAACCTCTTCGGCGAGTTTTCTGGAAATCGTTATATTTCCGCTGAGCAGCCTGCTTTCTTTCTGGAGATTTTTTATTTCTCCAGGTTTCGGGGATAATTTGATTTTCTCGCTGAGTGGGCGGCCCTCTTTCAGCGCAATATTTATTGCGGCAGTCGTATTCGATTTTCCAGCCGGCGTGGTTGATGTTTCATCTACTATCTCGGTCCGCAGCCTGAGATTTTCCTGCAGGAGCTTCAGGATTTGCAGCTTGTAAATCCCGCCTCCTCCTCCAACTCTTACAATAAATTCATTCGCAGAATGCACGGCAAGAAAATCTTTAATGCACTTCAAAACATCTTCAGGCGAATTCAGATTTTGGGTTTCGATTATCTTGCCGTCTCCCACAACGGCAACGCCCGGCTTCCTTCCGGGGTCTATGCCTATGATTAGCTTTTTGTGCCTTGTTCCGAAGCCTTTCAGGATTCTCAGAGCTTCGTTCACCGCAGCCTGCGCATCTTCATTTGCAACCACGTTTGGAAAATTTATTTTTTTTCTTTCCTGCGTCGTTGTCAGGACAACGGAAACCCTGGAAGGAATTTCCTGTCCGAGCTTCAAACTCAAAAAGGGCATGCTGCGGTTCTTCAGCTCTCCAACGGCCTCGTAGTAAAATCTGGGTCGCTCTGTTACGATTGCAATAGCGCAGCTGGTCAAAATTTCACCTTATTTTCTTATGTTATTTCTGAAAGATTTAACATGGAAAAACTGGACGAAATAGATAAAAAAATCCTTCGCGAGATGCAGGGAAACCTGCCGATTGTAAAGAGACCATTTCTTGAAGCTGCGAAAAAAGTAGGAATTACCGAAGAGAACTTTTTTTCAAGAGTTAAGAAGCTGATCGAAAAAGGAATAATTCGCAAATTCGGCTTGAGGATAGACTCGAGAAAAGTCGGATTTGCAAGTACTCTGGTGGCGATGAAAGTTGC
>JACRDW010000067.1 GCA_016212785.1 Methanobacteriota archaeon
GGAGTTTTAAAGGCCGAGAAGGATTTGCGCCTGTTCGGAAGGCAGACGAGACCTCTGTACAAGGCGATAGAGTACACGACAGAGCCGTTCATCCCGGGCTTGAGCGGAAGCGAGTCAGCGTGCGCGCAGTTTCTAAACGACCTGGATATACCTATTAAAAAGAACGACAAGCTTACGATGCTTGCGGATTTAGACAAGGACGAAAGGCAGAGGCTGACGACTGCGCTCATACTCAAGATGATTGAGCACAAAATTCCTCCAAAACTTGCGGAGAGCATAGTGGGCGAGGTTTACACCCTGCTCAACGAGGAGAAGAGAACCCCGCTACGAGATGCAAGGGAATTTGCAACTCTCCTCAATGGGTGCGGCAAGCACGAAAAAAACGGCATCGGCATTGCGGTCTGCATGGGAGAGAGGGGCGAGCTTTATCAGAAATCACTCGACATGCTCAAGGAGCACAAAGGCTATCTCTTCTCCTGCTATAACTGGATTTCCCAGAACATGGGCAGAATTAAAGACGAAGAAGTTTTGTACTACATGCATGCAAACAACGAAATCAACGAAAGCGTTCTGGGCACGGTAGCTTCCATGGTGCTGAATTCAAGAATACTTACTCCAATAAAGCCAATCATCGCATTCTCTGAGACAGAGGACGGGGCGATCAAGGTATCTGCGAGGGGAACGAGGGAACTCATAGAGAGAGGTTTAAACTTGGGCAAGGTAATGCTCTATGCTTCAGAAAAGACAGGCGGCGAGGGCGGAGGCCACGACATCGCCGCGGGAGCGAAAATCGAGAAGGGCAGGGAAGAGGAGTTCCTGAAACACGCAAAAGAGGAAATAAAAAGGCAGCTGCATGAGAGCTAAAATCGAGTTTAAGTATAAGGACGCAACAACAGCGCAGAAAATTTCTTATTTGTTAGAAGTCGACAATGCAATTGCTCCCAAAAAAATAAAAACAGAGAGCAGTGGCAATAGAGTAATAACGCACATAGAGCAGGAGAAATTGAGCACCCTGCTCGCTACGATAGACGACCTGCTGTTCTGCGAGAAATTGATTGAGGATTTGATATGCTGGACATAGATTTAATTCGGGAAAATCCGGAAGTTATTAAAAATAACTTGAGAAAGAGGGGCAGCTTGGAAAAAATTGCTTTAGTCGAAGAGCTGCTTGTCTGGGATAAAAAGCGCAGAGAGTTGATAGCAAAAACAAATGAGCTGAGGCACAGGCGGAACGTAGTCTCGCAGGAGATTTCCAAGCTCAAGGCAGGGGGAGAGGATTTTTCTAAAAAATTGAAGGAAATTAAGGAAATTCCGGAAAAAATCAAAAAGTTAGAAGCGGAGATGCAGGAATGCGGGGAGAAAGTCAAACAGTTGCTGTTCAAGCTTCCGAACATTCTTCACGAGTCTGTTCCCGAAGGCAGGGGCGAAGAGGACAACCAAGAAGTTAGAAAATGGGAGGAAGCAAGGCGCTTTGAATTTGCAAAGGACCACATAGATTTAAGCCTTGCTCTTGATTTGGTTGACGTAGATAGAGCAGCGAAGGCTGCCGGAGCAAGATTTTATTATTTAAAGAACGAGCTGGTGCTGCTCAACTATGCCTTGATAAAATTTGCACTGGACGAAATGCGTGGGAAGAATTTCAGTCTCTGGCAGCCGCCCTACATGCTGCGCAGGAGAGGCATAGAGAGCGCAACCGATTTGGCAGACTTCGAGGACGTTATTTATAAAGTCGAGGGCGAGGATTTATACTTACTCGCTACATCCGAGCACGCTCTACTTGCGCTGCACATGGATGAAATACTGGACGGAAAAGCCCTGCCTCTCAGGTACTGCGGCGTTTCGCCTTGCTTCAGAAAAGAAGCAGGCACGCACGGCAGGGATACTAAAGGAATATTCAGGGTGCACCAGTTCGAGAAAGTGGAGCAGTTTATTTTCTGCAGGCCTGAAGATTCTTGGAAGGAGCACGAGAGGCTAATTCTTAACGCAGAGGAGCTGTTCCAGAAGCTGGAGATACCCTACAGGGTTATGAATGTCTGCACAGGCGACATAGGAAGCGTGGCTGCAAAGAAGTACGACATCGAAGCCTGGCTGCCCGGGCAGGGAGAATATAGAGAGGTCGTCTCCTGCAGCAACTGCACGGATTATCAAGCGAGAAGGGCGAATATAAGGTACAGGGAAGAGCCGGGCAAGCCAACGTCGTTTGTGCACACCCTGAACAGCACCTTCGTTGCCACCGAGAGAGCCCTGGTTGCGATTCTCGAAAACTACCAGCAAAAAGACGGAAGCATAAAAATACCCGGGGTATTGATTCCTTATATGAACGGCATGACCGAGATTAGATAGGAAGTGCTGAATGGACATACCGAATTCAGTTTATATCAATGCGCTGATAATACTCGCAACTTTTGCCTTGCTGGCAAAGGCAGCGGACATATTTTTTTCAAAATTCCTGCCCAGAGCTGCATCGAAAATCTATTCTCGGAGTTATTCTTGCAGCTACTTATCTTTCCCCTCCCGGGAAGATTTACTTCTATCTCGTCAGCATCCTGAAATCCTTCGCGCTCTTGCTCTGGGGAGCCGCAGCCTTCAGGTTGAGCGGTCTGCTCTTTAAGGACGTTGCCGGGAGACTCGTGGACGTTACAGGACTGGGCGGCGAGCTCATACCTCTCTTCGACAACCTCGTTAAAATCCTTATAGTGGGCGCAGCCTTGATGATGTTCCTTTCCCTCTGGGGAATAGACATAACCCCGCTCCTCGCAACCGCTGGCATCGCAGGTTTAGCGGTTGCGTTCGCAGCAAAGGACACGGTTGCAAATTTCTTTGGAGGCATAAGCGTTTTCATGGACCGCCCGTACAAGATAGGAGATTATATAATTCTGGACAGCGGAGAGAGAGGCGAGGTAGTTGCAATAGGCATAAGAAGTACGAGAATAAAAACAATACAAAGATAATCAACGAAAGTGCTCCGACACCGAAACTTAGGCTTCGCGTGCCCATAGGCGTTGCGTACGGAAGCGACATAGATAAAGTAGAAGAACTCCTCGCTCAATTTCGAGCTTCTGTGCTGGACGGACAATCCAGCGTTTAAGGGAAGACTCGTCCACACAATAAACAAGGCAATCTACAAGCGGTTTATAGAAGAGGGCATTACAATTCCATTTCCGCAGCGCGAGGTTCACATTCACCAGCGTTAGCTGGGCGACTAGCTTTTCGTCTTGCTTACGCAATGGGAAAAAATATATAGGGGGCAGTATCCTATCCTATTGTTTTACGGAGTGTAATCGAATGGCAAGGGCAATAAGGAAGAGAAAGAAGGTAGACGCTTGGAAGACGAAGAACTTGTATGACGTATTTGCTCCGAA
>JACRDW010000066.1 GCA_016212785.1 Methanobacteriota archaeon
TAAATGAGTTTGAGCTTCTATATAAATTTATTGCATGTATCGGGGTTGTCGAATAAATCGAATAAAAAATAAATTCTAACCCTTGCTTTCTCTTCCTTTAATTCCAACTAAAGCTATGGTTCTTGTATAAGCCCACAACCCCCACGGTACAGAAAACTTTATATAGAAGTTCTTAATCATTCTTTTGAACGTAAAAAAAATTCATAAAATTTTTAAACGTTCAAAAAAAACGGAGGTGTATTTTATGGCAGCGCAGATGGGCGGACAGCCTATACTGATATTATCTGATAAAACGCAAAGAACGATAGGTAGAGATGCACAGAGGACGAATATACTCGCAGCAAGGGTAATTGCTGAGTCTGTGAAAACCACGCTTGGTCCCAGAGGAATGGACAAGATGCTCGTGGACAGTCTGGGCGATGTTGTGGTGACGAATGACGGAGTGACTATTCTGAAGGAAATGGATGTGGAGCACCCGGCTGCGAAGATGATGGTGGAGGTTGCTAAAACGCAGGAAGACGAAGTTGGGGACGGTACCACTACTGCGGTGGTAATCGCAGGCGAGCTTTTGAAGAGGGCAGAGGAGCTTTTAGACCAAGATGTTCATCCCACCGTGATTGCGGGCGGCTATAGACTGGCTGCTGAGAAGGCGGTGGAAATTTTGAAGAACATAGCAATAGATGTTTCCGTAGACGACGATGAGATGCTTAAAAAAGTGGCAATAACAGCTATGACCGGAAAGGGCGCAGAAAAGGCGAAGGAATACCTCGCTGATTTAGTGGTCAAAGCAGTAAAAGCGGTAGCAGAGCGGGAGGGAGACAAAATTTCCATAGATACTGACCACATAAAAATCGAAAAGAAGGAGGGCGGCGGCATAGAGGATACAGAGCTTATCAAGGGGGTATTAATCGACAAGGAGAGGGTCCACTCCGCAATGCCGAAGAAGGTTGAAAAAGCGAAGATCGCTCTCGTCAATTCAGCGCTCGAGGTTAAGGAGACTGAAATCGACGCAGAGATTCGAATCACGGACCCGAACCAGCTCAAGGCGTTCATAGACGAAGAGGAAAAGATGCTCAAGGACATGGTTGAAACGATTAAGAAGTCTGGAGCGAATGTTTTGCTGACGCAGAAGGGAATCGACGACCTTGCACAGCACTACCTTGCAAAGGCAGGCATATTTGCTGTAAGAAGAGTCAAGAAAAGCGATATGGAAAAGCTGGCGAGGGCTACGGGAGCAAACATAGTAACCAACCTCGACGACCTGAGCGGGAAAGACCTCGGATATGCAGGGATAGTGGAAGAAGTAAAAATCGGCGAGGACGAGATGATATACGTAAAAGACTGCAAGGATCCCAAATCAGTCAGCATTTTAATCCGGGGCGGCACCGAGCACATCGTTGATGAAGTAGAAAGAGCTATTGAAGACTGTCTCGGCGTCGTGCCCGCTGCAATAAAAGACGGAAAGGTCGTGGCGGGTGGAGGAGCGCCTGAAATAGAAGCTGCGAAGCAGCTCAGAAAGTATGCAAAGACCGTTGGAGGCAGGGAGCAGCTTGCAATCGAAGCTTTTGCCGATGCGCTCGAGGTAATACCCAGAGCACTGGCAGAAAATGCAGGTCTTGACCCAATCGATGTACTGGTGGACCTAAGAGCGAAGCACGAGAAAGACGGGGCAAGATACGGCTTGGACGTATTCGATGGCAAGGTAAAGGACATGTACAAGGAGGACGTAATCGAGCCGCTCAGGGTTAAAACGCAGGCAATAGATTCCGCAAGCGAAGTTGCAGTTATGATACTGCGCATAGACGACGTCATCGCTGCTTCGGGAGCTGGAAAAGGCGCAGGAGCGCCGCCCGGCGGGCCTGAAATGGGCGGCGAGGGCTTGGAGGACTAGATTAATCCATTGTGCAGCGCAGTGCCCACAAGCGCTCCGCTCACTCCCATTTTTTCCAATTTTTTTAGGTCTTCTTTTCTTATTCCGCCGCCCACGAAGATTTCTTCATCGCAATTTTTTATAAAATCAAACTTAAAGCCGCGCAGCGTGCCGACTGAAGAAATGTCCAGGAAAATAAATCGCTTTGCCCCGAGCTTTCTTAAAATTTCGAACGTCTCCAGAGGGCTGCTTGGCAGGATTTGCGAGAGCACTTTTTCGTTTTTTATGTCGATGCTGACGATTATTCTTTTCTCGAATTTTTTCAGCGCTTCTTTCAAAGTCTCTAGGTTTTGCAGCGTTTCGGTGGCAACGATTATTTCTGCATTCAGCTTTGCAATTCTTTCAACGTCGCTGTAGTTTCTTATCCCGGCATCGATAAGAAGCTTTTTAATTTCGCTGAGCTTTTTCAGGAGTTTTATGTCCGGCTTTCCCCTCATTAGTCCGTCAAGGTCTGCGACGTATAGTTTTTCATACGGCAGGTTCCTCGCAATTTTCAGCTGGTCAGACGAACTTGCAAAAATTGTTTTTAGCTCTCGATACTTTTCCCGCTCGCCGGATTTTCCGCTCACAGCCCTTCCGTTCATTACGTCGAGGACAGGTATTATTTCCATTTCTAAATTTTTATATAGCATGCTATATAAAAATTTAAACATGAAACTTCTGGTAAGCCCGAAGAGCGTGGAGGAAGCGAAGGCTGCGATTAAAGGCGGCGCTGATATAATCGATGTGAAGAATCCGAAAGAGGGTTCTCTCGGGGCGAATTTCCCCTGGGTAATAAAAGAAATAAAAGATATCCTGCCGAGCGGCATTGAGCTCAGCGCTGCACTGGGGGACTTAAATTTCAAGCCCGGCACAGCCTCGCTCGCAGCATACGGAGCTGTAAGTCTTGGCGTAGACTACATCAAGGCCGGATTTTTAACTGCTGAGAAAAAAGAAGCGCGGGAGCTTGCGAACAAAATTTCGAACGCAGTTCGAAATTTTAATGCGAAGGTAGTCTTAGCAGGTTATGCTGATTACAAAGAAATCGGCTCCATATCTCCTTTTATTTTGCCCGAAGTTGCTGGCGAAGAAGGTGCGCATGTGGTGATGATAGACACTGCAAGAAAAGAAGGCAGGGGCTTGCTTGACTACCTTAATGTTGGAGAGCTTGAGAAATTTATCCAGCTTGCGCACGAGCATGAGTTAAAGGCGGCGCTCGCGGGCTCGTTGAAAATAAAAGATATAAAGCTGCTAAAAGATACGGATGCGGATATAATCGGCGTAAGAAGCTTGGTCTGCATCGGAGACAGAATAAACGGCAGAATATCTGCAAAAAAAGTTAGGGAGCTGAAAGAGTTTTTGAGGCGTTGAGATGGGCTATTTAAACAGCATTCTGGACATCAATCTCTCCACCGGAAAAATTTCAAAGTTCGAAATAGGCGAGGAGCTGAAGAAAAATTTCCTCGGAGGAAAGGGAATTGCGGTTAAGCTGCTTTACGACGGTTTAACCCCGCACACAGATGCGCTGTCTGAGAAAAATATATTAATATTTATGACAGGTCCTTTGACAGGTACGATGGCACCTTCCTCAGGGAAATTTTGCTGCGTTTCCAAGTCTCCGCTGACCGGCACGATATTCGATTCGCACTGCGGCGGCTACTTCGGCTATGAACTAAAAAAAGCAGGCTATGACGGAATCGTTATAAGAGGAAAATCTGGTAGCAAAGTTTTTCTGAGCATTGAGGACGGAGAAGCTGAGTTGCTGGATGCGCAGGAAATCTGGGGGAAGGATACGAGGGAGACCGAGGCATGGGCGAATAAAAAGCTGGGCAAGAAATGCAGAATTCTTTCGATAGGAAAAGCTGGAGAAAATCTCGTCAGGTTTGCGAGCATAATCCACGAGGGGCACAGAGCTCTCGGTAGAGGCGGCTTGGGAGCCGTGATGGGCTCCAAAAATCTGAAGGCGATAGCCGTCAGAGGGGAGGGGAAAATTCCGATATACGATGCCCAGAAATTCAGAGAGGCTGCGAGAAATTGCCATGAGTTGCTTGCAAAGCATCCCTCGACCGCTAAAAAGCTGAAGGAGTACGGCACTCCGAACATCGTTAATACTGTTAACGCGGTTGGACTCCTGCCCACGCGGAATTTCCAGACAGGTTTTTTTGAGGATGCTGAAAAAATTTCAGGAGAAGAAATGCACCGGTTCGTAAAAGGCAGCTACGCCTGCTTTTCCTGCTCAATCAGGTGCGGAAAAAAGGTGGATATAGACGGAGTAAAGACAGAGAGCCTCGAGTACGAAACGATATACGCCTTTGGCGCCAACTGCGGGAACTCCAGCCTGTCTTCTATAGCAAGAGCAAACGAGCTCTGCAACGCGCTTGGACTTGATACAATCTCCACGGGCGCAACGATTGCATTTTTTATTGAGCTCGCAGAGAAGGGTTTCGTGAGCTATGACGTAAGGTGGGGGCAAGATGAAAAAATACTCGAGCTGATTGAAAAAATTGCGTTCAGGGACGGATTTGGCAACGAGCTTGCAGAAGGAGTAAAAAAGCTTTCTGAAAAATATGGCTGCGCATTCGCAATGCACGTTAAGGGCTTGGAATTGCCGGGCTATGATTCGAGAGGGGCAGTAGGGCAGAGCCTTGCGTATGCCACGAACAATGAAGGTGGCAGCCACATGAGGGCTACCGTATACATAGATGAGATACTGACGCAGCGCATAGATAGATTTGAAAAGAAGGGCAAAGCACAAATTGTTAAAGATGCGCAGGATTTCCATGCCTCGTTGGATTCTCTAATACTCTGCAAGTTCACGTCCAGGGCGCTGCGGGAGGAGCATTACTCCCAGCTTCTGGCTCATGCGACCGGAATAAATTTTGAGCTTCTCAGGGTTGGAGAGAGAATATTCAACCTGGAAAGGCTTTTCAATGTAAGGGAAGGCTTCACAAGACGTGAGGATACCCTGCCTGCGAGGTTTCTGAAGGAAAAAATTCCGACTGGGAATTCAAAAGGCAGCATGGCGGACCTCGATATTCTAGATGAGTATTACGAGCTCAGGGAATGGGACAGCGAGGGGAAGCCCGAACCGCAAAAGTTAAAAGCACTTGGATTAGAATAATCCCTCATGAAGCTGCCATTTGACCTCAAGGACATAAAGCCAGGAGAATTCTCGTACTTGACCAGGAGGAAGCTTAAGAATGCAGAGGATAGAGAGACTGGAGAGATTTTCTTCTGGAAGCGCAAGAGGGAAACGCAATTCTGGTGAAGAGACCCTACAGGGTTAAATGCTCCAGGTGCGGAAAGAGCATCACTCTACCGAAGCTTGTAGATTTAGCGAAAAAAGAGAGCAAGGAAGAATGAAAATAATTCTGCTGATTGCAATTTTTTTCGTCGGCTGCATTTCTGAAACTACAAAAATTGCTGAAAGCCAGAGCGTGGAAATGGGAGATGCCGTATCTATAAATTATATTGCGAAAATCGACGGATTGGTTTTCGATACTTCGTATGAAAGCGTGGCCAGCGATGCAAAAATTCCGAAAATTGAGGGCTTCAAGCCAAAAGCTAGCTACGAGCCTCTCAACTTTACATCTGGAAAGGGGCTGATGATACCTGCCCTCGAGAAGGCATTGATAGGCATGAAGGTTGGGGAGAAAAAGGAAATATCGATACCTCCGGAGGAAGCCTATGGAGATTGGTCTCCTTTATATGTCTTGCCCGCACCCAAATTTTATGAGCTTACCAGAATAGGCGAAATCCCTCTTGAGGAATTCAGACAGGGCACTGGGAGTGAGCCAAAAGTGGATAACATCGTAAAACTGAGATACTGGTCAGGGAGGATACTTAACGTTTCTAATGAAAGCGTAACCCTTCTGCACGAACCCGTTAACGGCTCTTACGTTGAAACAAGCATGGGTCAAGCAGCAATAACCATGAATAATACGCATATCAGAATAGAGGTGATGCCGGTTATAAATTCAACAGTTCAAACTCAATTTGGAACTGGTAGAATCGTAGGAATAAACGAGACTTCTGTATTGGTAGACTACAACCATCCCCTCGCTGGAAAAACTTTAATTTTTCAAGTAAAGGTAGAAAAAATTATAAAAGCAGGACCCTAACCTTCACCGAATTTCTGCTGGATTTTCCATACCGCAAGTAGCTTGCTCTTGTAAACTTCTCGCAGCGTTGCCATGAATTTATCCTTGGTTAGTCCGTCGAGATGTATGGGGACTGTAATCATTATTATGTCTAGAGCGTTATTGGAATATCTCAGCTCAAAGTCCGTGGGTCTATTCACCAAGGCAAACCTCAAATCCCAAAGAAATTCATTCAGCTCTTTTTTATCCGCGCTCTTCATCCTTTCAAGGTGCACCGGACTTACGTTAGTGCCGCATAAGATTACGATTTGGTCTTCCCTTTCCTTGGACTGAATAATATTCATAATATGCTGGATATTCGCAGGAAAATTTATCACGATATTGAACTTTGTATTCGGGTCAGTCCTTTCTTCTTTGAAGATATTCTCTTCCTTGCACCACTTCAAAACTTTCTGTTTAATGTCCTGTTTTGCCATAGAATCGCCTCTTTCTGCTATACTTTCACAAGGTATATATAGTATTTTGCCTCTCTACTTTCTGAAAATTTTCACGAGCAGCATGCCAGCAACGAAGCCGCCGATGTGCGCAAAGTAAGCCACGCCTCCGGCATCTTCAGAAATATAGGACAGGGAGCCAACGCCCGAGAAGAGCTGGAGCACGAACCACATTCCGAGCACGAATATCGCAGGTAGCGTAACCCACCTGATGAAGTAACCCAGAGTGAGAATGCAGTGCACCCTCGCCCTTGGAAAAGTCACGAGATATGCGCCGAGAATTCCTGCGATTGCGCCGCTTGCGCCAAGGTTCGGAACCTTCGAATACGGATTTACGTAAATCTGCAGAAGCGATGCAGCGAGGCCGCACACAATGTAAAAAACAACGAAGCGCTTTTTTCCCATCAAGTCCTCGATGTTGTCTCCGAAGATGTGCAGGTAAAGCATGTTGCCCAGAAGGTGCACGAAACCTGCATGCAGGAATATTGAAGTAAGGAGAGCATATAGACCGTAGCCCTGGATAATATCGCCCGGTATCAAGGCAAAGGTGTAGATAAATCCTTCCAGCTTGTTTTGAGACTCCAGTACGATCTCGTAAATGAATATTGTAACGTTGAGAAATATCAGCGAGTACGTAATTAAAGGCGTGCTCTTCGTCGGATTGTCATCCTTAACCGGAAACATGGTTTATAAGCAAACTTTAATATATTTAAACCTAGCCGTTTTTAAAGGGAGAAAATGCAAAAACTAGTAATGAAGTTCGGCGGCACCTCGGTCGGAAATGCCGAGAGAATAAGGAGAGCAGCGCGGATAATAAAAGAACACGGGACGAGGGAAACCGCAGTAGTGGTATCTGCGATGGGTGGAGTTACCGATTCTCTTGTAGAGATTGCAAATAAAGTAGCACAAGGTGCTCCGGAGGAAGAGATTAAGAAATTCGTGGGCGACGTAAGGGAAAAACACATCGCAACTATAAAAGGAGCTGTTTCCAAACCGCATCAGGAGATTGCACTTATAGAGATTGAAAGGCTGTGCACCGAGCTGGAGAAGGTTTTGACAGGAGTTTCGTACGTGGGCGAGCTGACTCCTCGCTCTTTAGACTACATAATGTCCTTCGGAGAGCGTCTTTCTGCCCCGATTTTAAGCGAGGCTCTGAACAGCATGGGCGCGAAATCCAAGTGGTACACGGGCTTCGAGGCAGGCATTGTTACCGATTCTAGCTTCGGCAGGGCATCGCCTATATGGAGCGAAACGAACAAAAAAGTTTTGAAAGTTCTGAAGCCGAGGATGAAGGACAGCATTCCGGTTGTAACAGGGTTCATCGCAGGCGATGCTCATGGAAGGATAACCACGCTGAGCAGGGGAGGCAGCGACTACACTGCTGCGATTCTCGGAGCAGTTCTTAACGTGGACGAAATCTGGATATGGACTGACGTGGACGGAATACTCACGACTGACCCGATGCTGGTAGCAGAGGCGAGAACAATCGACGTGCTCTCCTACATCGAGGCAATGGAGCTTGCGTACTTCGGTGCTAAGGTATTGCATCCAAAAACGATTGAGCCTGCGATGGAGAGAGGAATTCCAGTTAGAGTAAGGAATACCTTCAACGTAGAAAATCAAGGCACGCTTATTGTTAGAAAGCAGAGGGAAACCGGCGATATAGTAAAAGCCATAAGCGTCTTGAAGAACGCGGTACTCTTGACGATTTCCGGGGCAGGAATGATAGGTGTTCCGGGCGTAGCCGCTCGCGTATTCAGCGCACTCGCTGCGCAGAAGGTGAATATTCTCATGATTTCTCAGGGTTCTTCTGAGGTAAATATCTCGATAGTTATCGAGAAAAGCGACCTGGAGAAAGCGATAAAAACCATAAAAGAGGAGTTCGCAGGAAAGAATGTCGTTAAAGATGTGCAGTACAACAAAAACGTTGCGGTAATCGCAGTCGTCGGCGCAGGAATGCAGGGCACAAAAGGAGTGGCTGCGAGAGTATTTACTGCGGTAGCAAATGCGGGAGTAAACGTGCTGATGATAGCGCAGGGCTCCTCTGAGGTAAATATTTCTTTTGTCGTTTTGGAGAAGGACGCGAAGAGCGCTGCTAAAGCGCTGCACGACGAGTTTATAGTCCGGAAATAATGGTAATTTGGAAAAGGTTTAAGTAAAAGTGCCAAAGAAAAATATACCTGACAATCCTGTAAGGGAATTGCTTAAAAAATGACTGAATTAATTAAAACCGGCATAGAGGGATTAGATGCGATGCTTAACGGAGGCTTTCCTAGAGGAAGCACTATACTGCTCTCTGGAAAGATAGGAACAGGCAAAACAGTATTTGGCATGCAGTTTTTGTACTGCGGGGCGACGAAGTATAACGAGCCAGGAGTTTTTGTTACAGTAGATGAGAGACCTGAAGATTTGCGGAGAGAAATGCTCAATTTTGGCTGGAATGTAGCAGAGCTTGAAAAGAAAGGAAAACTCGCAATAATAGATGTCTCAAGCTTGGTTGCAGAGCTGCCTTCAAAAGAGAAATATAAAGTTGTCGGGGAGCTCAGCATAGACAATGTAGTAAGCTCGATAATTGACGTGGTTAATTCCCTGGGCGCAAAGAGGCTGGTGTTTGATTCAATTCCTGCCCTAGCGATACAGACAAATATCGAATCCCTGCGCAAGCTGCTCTACAGGCTGAGCAATCTGCTCCTGAGCCTCGGCTGTGCCTCTATTCTGACAACCGAGATAGACGAGGCAAGCAGGAATATTTCAAAATACGGAGTGGAGGAATTTCTCGTTAGAGGCGTAATAGTTCTGGATTTAATCGAGGATGCTCGTGGAACTGTAACTAGGACCATAAAAATAAGAAAAATGCGGGAACTGGAGCACGACCTGAACAGGAGACCTATGCACATAACTTCGGAGGGAGTCGTCATCTACCACTCTGAAAAAGTTTTTGCAGATGAGTCTGAGTTTTAAATTTATTCAGAATCGATACTAACAATATTATCAGCAAAACTTGACAGAGTAGAGAGCAGTTTCTCATCAGCCTCTTTTTCTAGGGACACAAAAACAGCACCAATGCCCCACAGCCTTACCTTGCTTGTTAAAAAATGTACGAACTGCGTTACGGTTCCGGAGGCATTATAAATAAGCAGGGTTGAGAGCGAATCTAGGAAAAGAAATTTTTTAGCTTCCTTCGGCATGCTTTCTATAATTTTTGTTATCGAGATGCTCAGCTCAGTGAGGTTCTGCGGCGCTTGAGTAAAAATCACATTGCCGGCTCTCTGCGTTCCCCCAACCATGCGCGTGATGCAGTCTATGAAGAACATTCTCTCCATTTTTATTTTCTCTGCTTCCAGAATATTTTTCAAAGATGCAAAAGGTCTGTTCAGCGTTACATAGATGCAGTAAAAATCTCTCTGATTAACGAAGAGCTTGACGACTTCTATGTTCGTTGCAAGGTAGCGCTTTGCGCTTACAACAAGAAGGGTAATTCCACTCTCCGGGAGCCCCGTGATTTTCTCAGCCATCACCTATACCTTTCAATGTTCTTGTTGATTAAAAGCAGGGCAACTGCTATGCAGATGCCGCCCGCAA
>JACRDW010000069.1 GCA_016212785.1 Methanobacteriota archaeon
AGCTGCTATTTACCGAGAGCGAGGAAGACGGGCTGCACAGGGGCTTAAATTTAATGCGGGGCAGAGTTGTTAAACTCCCGAAAAGCGTTAAAATTCCTCAAATGGGATGGAACACCATTGATATAAAAAGAAAAAGCGCACTGCTTGAAGGGATAAAAGACGGAGAGTATCTCTACTTCGTGCACTCCTACTACGCAGCCCCGGAAGAAGACGTAACAACAGCGACTGCAGAATACGGAGTTAAGTTTGCAGCAGTCGTTGAAAAAGGCAGCATATACGCAACGCAGTTCCACCCCGAGAAGAGCGGCGGCGCAGGGTTGCGGATGCTGAAAAATTTTATAGAGCTTGTTAGAACTATTTAAAGTCCCTCGTCACAATTACCATCGCGGTTATCAGCAGGGTTATTGCAACGAATGCCCAGGTGCTGAAGAACCATGCCATTGCCGCAAGGCTGTAGTAGAAGCACCTAGCTCCAAGAGTGTATCGGTTCATCGCAAGGTTTAACCTCTCTGAGAGCATCTCCACCATGTCTTTTTCAGTACTCTCTACCACTTCCTTTTTTGCACCTATCAATATTGAAAAATAATTCAGGTGGCGCAGCGAGAAGAGGAAGAGCAGAAAGGACGCGCCAAAAATCGTCATAAGCAGATACACTTTAATGCTGAATATATCTCTGCCTGGGGAATACTTCGTCATAAAAATATTCGCTATGACTCCTAGTATGAGCAGCGAAGAAGAGGTAAACATCGTCGCAACCATCGTGAGATTTCGCACCTGCTGCACAGCTGTTAAGACATCTCTCTTCTCCACGATTTCCTCTACCCAGGAGCGTCTGTACAGGTTTATCTTGCCCTTTGCCGTGCTCATCGGCGCTCTTGAAAGCCTGTATGGATAATATATGCTGTGGTAGCCTATCGTGCAGATGAAGAATATCGCCAAGGCAGAGAAGTCCAGCAGCGAAATCATGAGCGTAAATAGACCATGAACAATATAAATTTATAGGTAAAAAAGCAACATTATGTACCAGCGAGAAAAAAATTGACGTAGGGGGTCATTAGCACAAGCCTGTTTGACCCCCTACGTCTGTCTTCCGGAGGTGCCGCAATGCCAAAAGTCGTGATGATAATCGCCAGCCAGAGATTCAGAGACGAAGAGCTGCTCAAGCCGAAAAGAGTTCTGGAAGAGCAGGGCGTTAAGGTTACAATAGCCTCTTCCTCCTTAGAAACTGCTGTCGGAGTGCTCGGAGCAAAGGTAAAGCCAGACATTCTTCTGAGAGACGTTAAGGTCGAGGACTACGACGCAGTAATCTTCGTGGGCGGCACAGGGGCGCAGGAGTACTGGAACGATTCGCTGGCGCATTCGATTGCGAGAAAAGCTGGAGAATCCAAAAAGCTCCTCGGGGCAATATGCATTGCGCCTGTAACGCTGGCAAACGCCGGGCTGCTCGCTGGGAGGAAAGCTACCGTGTTTTCTTCGGAGGTAAGCAAAATAAAGGCAAAGGGCGCGAACTATACCGGCACAGGCGTGGAAATAGACGGCAGGATAATAACCGCAGACGGTCCAGGCTCCGCTGAGAAATTTGGAGCAGCGATTGCAAACGCATTAAAATAATGGTTATACATGGACTTGGAAGGTTTCACTAGGAGAAGAATTCTCAAAGGCAGCAGTGAGGAGAAAATCGTCGCAGAGCTAGCAGACGCCATAAAAGAATTCAAGGACTGGAATCTCAGAAAAAGAGAAGAGTTTTCGAAAGCGGTTTACGATGAAGTCGCTACTGCGCTGAAATACAAAAAATTAAAGGACAAATTTCTGAAAAAATTAATAGAATATCCGAGAGCAAATGTGGCGATGGGTGAGTTTGGCGTCGGAAGCAGGGGAGAGGGAGATTTTTTCGTGCACCGCAAACTAGCGGAAATAATTGGAAAGACCGGAGCAGTCGTGGATTCCTCACAGCATGACGATGCGGGCGTGGTACAAATTCCAGCACGATACATAACAGTCGCAGTCGACGGAATGCACTCCCGGCTGAGCGAGTTTCCTTTTCTCGCAGGTTTTCATGCAGCGAGAGCTGCGCTTAGAGACGTTTATGTGATGGGCTCACTGCCTTCGGCAATGATAAGCGACTTGCATCTCGGCGACGATGGCGACATAGGCAAGCTCTTCGACTTTACGGCCGGAGCGGCAACTGTCGGCGAATTAACAAAAACGCCGCTCGTCTCTGGAAGCACCTTGCGCATAGGAGGCGACATGGTATTTGGCGACCGCCTTGTCGCTGCGGTCGGAGCTGTAGGGGCAAGCAGCGAAGCACCGAAAGCTAGGAAAAATGCAGAGGTCGGGGACATAATACTGATGAGCGAAGGCGCAGGAGGCGGTACTGTAACCACGATAGCTCTATACAGCGGTTACTTCGAGGTAATTAAAGAAACGCTGAACGTCGAATTCATGCATGCATGCGAGAAGCTCATTAAGTCAAATCTCCTACGAAGCGTGCATGCGATGAGCGACGTTACGAACGGCGGGCTTCGCGGAGATGCAAGGGAAATTTCAGATATTTCCGGAAAAAAGCTGGTATTCTACGAAGAAATGCTCGAGAAGCCTGTGAATGAAAAAGTTTTGAGGATGCTCGGAGAGCTGGAGATCGACCACCTCGGAATTTCTACAGACTCTCTGCTGCTCATCCTGCCCGAGGAGCATGCCCGGAAGATTAAGAAATCTTTGAAGAGGATAACAAAGGTTTATGAGATAGGATACGTAGAAAAAGGAAAAGGAGCAAAAATCTTAGGAAAGAGAGAATACGATTTCAAGCCTTTATTCAGGGAATCTGCCTATACCAAAATAAAAAAAGTCATAGGAGAAAAAGCTCCAAAAAATGCTGAGAAAATGCAGAGCGGCATAGAAAAAGCTAAGAACCGTGCGATAAAAAAGAAAAATCATGTTTTGGAATTCGTCGGAGGATAAAAATGGAGTATGGAACTGAAAAGCTGAAGCGCGGGTTGGCGCAGATGCTGAAGGGCGGCGTCATAATGGACGTTACCAACGCAGAGCAGGCGGTTATAGCAGAGGAAGCAGGCGCGGTAGCTGTTATGGCTCTTGAGCGAGTGCCAGCAGACATACGCTCTGCCGGCGGCGTTGCGAGGATGGCCGACCCGAAGAAAATTCAGGGAATCATGGATTCTGTTACGATACCTGTCATGGCCAAAGTCAGAATAGGGCATTTTGCGGAGGCACAGGTTCTGGAAGCAATGGGCGTTGACTTTATAGACGAGAGTGAGGTACTCACGCCGGCCGACGAGCACTACCACATAGACAAGCGCAAGTTTAAAGTTCCCTTCGTGTGCGGTGCTCGAGATTTAGGCGAGGC
>JACRDW010000070.1 GCA_016212785.1 Methanobacteriota archaeon
CGGGTACGTTACTCGTCTGCTGAAAAGAAAAAAGGGTGCTGCGAATGCGCCTTGAGGGATGCTTCACAGCCATAGTGACTCCATTCAAAGGGACCGGAGCAAAAACTCCTGTGGACCGGGAAGCGTATAGAAAGCTGCTTGAATTTCAGGACAAGAATAGAATAGCCGGAATAGTTGCCTGCGGAACTACTGGCGAATCGCCCACGCTCTCTCACGAGGAGCACGGCAGGGTAATCGAAGCTACCATGGAGAACTCGAAGGGAATAGTAATCGCCGGTACGGGCTCGAATTCGACCTGGGAAGCGGTCAAAATGTCAGAGGATGCCGAAGAGGCGGGAGCGCATGCAAGTTTGCAGGTATGTCCCTACTACAACAAGCCCAGCCAGGAAGGCTTGTTCAGGCACTTTGGAGCGGTTGCGGAAGCCGTAGAGATTCCAATTATCCTGTACAACATTCCCGGCAGGACGAGCAGGGAAATAGCTCCGCAGACAATGGCAAGGCTGGCTGAGGAATACTCCAACGTAGTCGGAGTGAAAGAGGCTTCTGGAAGCGAGAAAGTCTGGAAGGAAATCAGAGAGGCATGCGGCAGGAAATTTCTAATCCTCTCAGGCAACGACAGCGATACCTATGCTCTTATGAAAAACTATGGCGCAAAGGGAGTTATTTCGGTAGCCTCGAACGTCTTTCCGAAACTTATGGTAGAATTTACCGACCTTGGACTGAAAGGAAAATTCTCTGAGATGGAAAAAGAGAATGCAAGGCTAAAGCCGCTCTTTGACGTGCTCTTTATAGATACAAATCCAATTCCTGTGAAGGAAGCCATGAACATGCTCGGCTTAAAGGCAGGCGGTTTTCGCTTACCCATGTGCGAGACCGGCGAGGAGAACAGGAAGAAGCTGAGAGAGGTTCTGGAGAGCTACAGATGAAAATCAAAGTCTGCGTATCCGGAGCTCTCGGAAAGATGGGCAGCAGCATAATCAGGACAATCGCAGCGCAGGAAAACATGCAGCTGGTATGCGCGGTCGAGGCTCCAAACAGCACTTCGAAAGGAAAAGACGTTGGAGAAGTCTTAGGAATCGGAAGTCTTGGAGTCGCGATAGCAACCGGGGATGAATTAGATGCTGCGCTGAGGAAGAGCAAACCTGACGTTCTAGCGGATTTCACGGTAGCTTCAGCTGCGGTTGAAACGGTAAAAAAAGCTGCTGAGAATAAAATAAATCTCGTAGTCGGCACCACTGGATTAACAAATGAACAGATGAGAGAGATAAAAAATGCTATCGAAAAAAACAAAATATCTGCGGTTATTTCTCCGAACATGGCTGCTGGCGTTAACGTTTTTTTTAAAGCTGCCCAAGAAGTCGCAAAAACTCTCGGCAGAGAATGCGACATCGAAATTATAGAGGCGCACCACAAGTTCAAGAAAGATGCTCCTTCCGGAACTGCGCTCAAGCTTGGAGAGCTTATTGCTCAGGCTGCCGGGAAAAACGTGGGAAAGGAAAAATTCCACTCGGTCAGGGCCGGCGATATCGTCGGGGAGCACACCGTAATTTTCGCAGGAGACGGGGAGAGAATAGAGCTGACGCACAGAGCTCACAGCAGGCAGGCTTTTGTTAACGGAGCTGTAAAAGCCGTAAGATTCGTGCATGGGAAAAAAGACGGAAAGATTTATTCTACCTGGGATGTGCTAGGATACCGGACGTAGGGGTTGGATTTGCCGGTGCTTATGACCCCCTACGTCAAGTATAAGGAGGTACGTCATGGTTTCAATCGAGGTGGACGAGGAAAAATGCGACGGCTGCGGAGAGTGCGTGGACGTCTGTCCAGAAGGCGTCTGGATTATAAACCATGAAAAAGCGAAGCCGAAAAACATAGACGCCTGCGCCGAATGCTGCTCCTGCGTCGAGGTCTGCCCTCAGGAATGCATCGAACACAGCTCCTGCTAAATTTTCCTTGCCTTGCAGAAGTAGGCGATAGCACGCATATTTTCTATTTTTTCTACTTTAAAACCAGCACTAGAGTAAAGATTTTGCAGGTCTTTTTTGCTGAAAACGTGCA
>JACRDW010000071.1 GCA_016212785.1 Methanobacteriota archaeon
AGCGAGTGTAGCTCCGGCCAAACCTGCTGTGTTCGGAGCTGTTTCCTCGACAGCCGATGCTATATATTCTTCGAGCCTTTCACGAAACTCGTATAGGTCATAAGCTTGCCCTGCAAAATCAGAGATGATTCCCCCGCCTGCTCTGAGCAGCTCAGCAAATTTTTTCTGGTCTTCTGCTGCCGTCTCTGGAAAGTGCAGGTAGTGCCACTCTCTGAGCCTCTCTGAGAGCAAGTTGAGTGCTTCGTCGAGGTCGTCCAGAGCTTCGACAGCCTGCACGACTTCTCTGTCCTTTTGCTGCGAAACCTCTCCGAGCTTTTTTCTTGCTAGCGCAAGGCTTACCTCGCGCAGGAGGGCATCGTATTTTTCTCTTGAATATTCGACTGCCCGTATAATCTTATCAACGTCTGCTTCTTCAAAAACAATCTCATGGCCAGCCAGCCTCTCTGCAAATTTTTTCTCGACGTCGGATGCGAGCTTCTCTGCAATTTCTTCGGGTTTCCCTGAAAAAAGCTCCTTAGCTATTAAGTTACCTTTCTCGTCAAATGCAAAAACTCCAATGATGTTTTTCGTTATATACGCCTTCATTTTCAATCCACCTCTCAGCATGTCGCTCGCCTCAGACCTCGGAGCGTCAGCATTGTTCGGCTCGCTCGTGCCGAGACCCCTGTTTCTCCTCGGTCTTGACCCCTTGCGTAAGCAAGATGCTATGCCTTTGCGCCCAGCTAACGCTGGTGGGTGTCGGCACAAGCACTCGTAACCAATCCGCTTGTGCGAAAGGTTACGAGGGCGAAGTGCTGACAATAGCGAGAGCTAGTGCGCAGTTCTTGCGCTCTTGCTTACGCAAGTGCTGAGTTATTCTATTCTCCTGAACAGGTAGCTGCCTAAGGAAGTTGTGAAGACGAGGAAGATAAACATTGCTGCAAAATCCTGCCAGATGGAGAAGTGCGAAACTCCGATGAGCAGTCCTCTCAAGGCGTCCACTCCGTACGTAAGCGGGTCAAGGTACGTCAGAGACTTCAACCAGAGGGGCAGCGCATCCAGGGGAAACAAAGCTCCTGACAGGAAGAACATCGGCATCATTATGAAGCCGTACACCGCCTGAAAGCCGTGGGGGTCGGTCATCTTAGAAGCGAACGCAAGACCTAAGCCGATGAAAGATGAAGAAATCAGCAGCATAAACAGAATTGAGAGCAAGATGCCCTCAGAGCGAATTTTTACCCCCATCGCAATAGACACAAGCAGTATTAACACGCCCTGAATAACTGCTATCGTTGCCCCGCCCAGAGTCTTTCCGAGCACTATTGAAGTCCTGCTTACCGGGGCTACCAGAATTTCCTTCAGAAATCCGAACTGTTTATCCCAGAGCACGGACAATCCAGAAAACATTGAAGAGAAGAGCAGGCTCATCCCTATTATGCCCGGAGTCATGAATTCCAGGTAGCCGATTTCCAGACCTCTCATACTGAAAGCTGATTTGAAGCCAATTCCCACAAACGCAAGCCAGAAAACAGGCGTCGCTATGCTTCCAGCTACCCTGCTCTTTGCTCTAAAAAATAGCTTTATCTCTCGCAGCCAGATCGTATAAATGCTCATGCTATCTCCTCTTAGCTCGAATTATGCTCCTCATCCTTTCTTTAGAATCGCCTCCCTCTTCTCTAATCGTTTTCCCTGTGTGGTAAATGAACACATCTTCCAAGGTCGGTTTTCTTAAACCAATGGAAATAACCTGAATCTCTGCATCTCTCGCAATCTCCACAACCTTTGGAATCAATTTCTCGCCCTCTTCAACGCTAAGATTTATGGTTTCGTTCATCAAATTCGCTTCCTTAGCAAAGTCTTCTTTTTCCAGAAGCTCGAACAGCCTTAACGAATTGGAGGACTCTACGGTTATCATATCTCCACCCAGCATGCTCTTCAATTTACTCGGCGCATCCAGAGCGATTATTTTACCTCTGTCTATGATTGCAACTCTACCGCAGAGGTAGTCAGCTTCCTCCATGTAGTGCGTTGTCAGAATTATGGTAATTTTTTCTTCCCTGTTTATTCTTTCTATGTAATTCCAGATTTTGCGCCTGGTCTGGGGGTCTAAACCCAGAGTAGGCTCGTCCAGGAAGAGCACCTTCGGAAAGTGCATCAAGCCTCTGGCGAGTTCCAGCCTGCGCTGCATGCCGCTTGAGTAAGTCTTTACGAGGTCGTCAGCTCTATCGCTGAGCTCCACGAGCTCCAGAACCTCTTCTATGCGCTTTTCCCTCCGGTATTTTTCCAGTCCATAGAGCCTGGCATGAAAGTCCAGATTCTCTCTCCCGGTTAAATTCAGGTCCAAACTCGGGTCTTGAAAAACTATGCCAATTACTTTTCTAACCTTGTCCGGCTCTTTCTGCACGTCGTATCCAAATACCTCCGCAGTGCCAGTGCTTGCCTTCAGAGTCGTGCAAAGCATCGATATAAACGTGGTTTTTCCGGCTCCGTTAGGACCGAGCAAGCCGAAGAACTCCCCTTCGTCTATACTTATGCTGACGCTGTCTACAGCAATAATGTTGTCAAATTTCTTGGTCAAATTGCTCGTTGTTATTGCTTGCATGCTTATATCTCAATGCAAAAAGAATTTAAATCTTTATTATAAAGTAAGTGCATGCTCTCCATGAAAGTCTGCTCGATGAAGCTCAGAAATCCTACGATGCTCGCAAGCGGAATTCTCGGCTCTACCGGCGCATCTCTCAAAAGAGTTGCTGAGAGGGGTGCGGGCGCAGTTGTTACAAAGTCTATTGGAATGGAGCCGAGGGAAGGGCACAAAAATCCTTCGGTTGTGGAGCTTGAGAACGGGCTGCTCAACTCGATAGGTCTCGCAAATCCCGGCTACAAGGCATTTGAGGAAGAAATTCCCGTAGCGAAAAAAGGAAATGTTCCTGTTATTGCGAGCGTTTTCGGCAGCAGCGCAGGCGAATTTGCAGAAGTTGCGAAGGCTATGGAAAGCTACGGCTGCGATGCAGTCGAGCTAAATCTCTCCTGTCCGAATGTAGAAAAAGCCGGAGCGTTCTTCGGTAAAGATGCCGAGCTCAGCTACGCGGTGGTGAAGGCTGTTAAGAAAGCTGTTGGAATTCCGGTAATCGCAAAGCTAACCGCAAATGTGGGCGATATAGTAGAAATTGCAAAAGCATGCGAAGAAGCAGGCTGCGACGCAATAACTGCGATAAATACCTTGAGAGCGATGAAGATAGACATTCGCGCTGCGAAGCCGATTCTATCCACGAAATTCGGCGGACTCAGCGGAACTGCAATAAAGCCGGTTGCCGTGCGCTGCGTTTATGAGATTGCAAGCGAGTGCAGCGTGGACGTTATAGGGTGCGGAGGAGTCATGACGGGCGAGGATGCCGTGGAATTTCTGATGGCCGGCGCGAAAGCGGTGCAGATAGGCACAGGAGTGCACTTCAGAGGAATTTCGATATTCGATAAAGTCGCAAAGGAAATCGAAGAGTTCATGCTCAAAAACGGCTATGGAAGTGTGGAAGAGCTTATTGGAGCAGCGCTGGGATGACGCTTAAAGTTCCTCTCTCTCCGCTTCAAAAAATTCTGCTGACTACCGACGGCTCTGTAACAAGAATTCTGGAAGCGATAAGGGGGAGAGAGATATTCGTAGAAACAGAAAAGCAGAAGATAATAAAAGCTGATAAAAAAATCGCGGGACTGCTGAAAATAAAAGAAGGCGATAAGGTAAACTACCGCGCTGTGAATCTGCGAGACTTGAGCGGAGTGCTCATCCATGCGATTTCTTACGCCCCGCTGAAGAGACTCAGGAAAGAGTTCAGAGAAGACGTAATGAAGAGGGATGTGCCGATTGGAAAAATCCTCGCAAAACTAAAGCTCGAAGCGAGAAGAGAGATAAAAAATTTCGGCAGCATGAAAGCAGATAAAAAACTAAGCACGCTCTTCGGAATCCCAGTCAATGCTCTGCTGCTGAAGAGAAATTATAATATAATTCACAACAACGAAATTTTGCTGAACGTAACCGAAGTGTTCCCCTATGAGTTTTTCAGGTAAGAAGCTTTAAGTAACTATTTTTAAAATATTAAGCATGCTAGAAATAACTACTCCCTCCAGAGTCCACATCACGCTCATTGATTTGAACGCCTCCATAGGCAGAATCGACGGCGGCATAGGTCTTGCGCTGGAGAAGCCGAGAATAAGAATCAGCGCGACAAAGAGCGATAAAATAACCGCAGAAGGACCTCTGAAGGAAAGAGCAGCAGAGGCTGCAGAAAAAGTTTTGAAAGCTCTGAAAATCGAGGGCGGAGTTGAAATAATCGTAAGAGAGGCATACCCGCAGCACATTGGTCTCGGCTCTGGAACGCAGATTGCGCTTGCAGCAGGAAAAGCAATCTGCGATATATGCGAAAAAAATCTCAGCGTCCACGAGATTGCGAGAATAGTCGGCAGGGGGGGAACTTCCGGAATAGGCGTGGCTGCCTTCGAACGCGGAGGCTTTATACTCGACGGAGGTCACTCAACGAAAGAGAAAAAAGATTTCCTGCCTTCCTCTGCCTCCAGAGCTTCTCCGCCGCCCGTGCTTGCGAGATACGAATTCCCTGACTGGAAGATTGCGCTCGTTATTCCGAGGATTAAAGAGGAATTTTACGGGAGAAGAGAAGTCGATATATTTCAGAAGTACTGCCCGATTCCAATAGCGGAAGTAAGAAAATTGAGCCACCTCGTGCTGATGAAGTTACTGCCCTCGCTCATTGAAGGAGACATCGCAACATTTGGAAAGGCAATAAACGAAATTCAGGGCATAGGCTTCAAAAAGCTCGAAGCGAGCATGCAAACAAGGGGAGTAAGGGATTTGATGAAGTTGTGCGGCAGATATTCCTGCGGCGTAGGTCTGAGCTCATTCGGACCCGCGATTTATTGTATAGTTGAAGATGAAAAAGAGCTGTTGAGCGCTTTAAAGGAAAAAAAAGTTGATACGATAATTACGAAAGCAAATAATTCAGGAGCAAAAATCGAGACATGAAAATTGGAAGATTCAAGTTTGGCAGTGAGATTATCTACGGAATAATCAAGGGAAGCGAGGTCGAGGCTATAGAAGACCTTAGCCTGAAATCTTCGGGCGAAAAAATAAGGCTGGGGAATTTAAAAATTCTTGCACCTGCCGAGCCTTCGAAAATAATCTGCATAGGCTTAAACTACGTTGACCATGCGAGAGAATTAAAAATGGAAATCCCGGAGGAGCCGATAATATTCTTAAAACCGCCCACGGCAGCAATCGGCCACGGGGAAAACATAGTTTATCCAACTGCGTCGAAGCAGGTGGATTATGAAGCAGAGCTCGGAATCGTTATTGGAAAAAACTGCAAAAACGTAACAAGGGAAAATGCGTACGATGTAATCCTCGGCTACACCTGCTTTAACGACGTGACCGCGAGAGATTTGCAGAAAAAAGACGGACAGTGGACCCGCTCAAAGAGCTTCGATACCTTCGCTCCTTTCGGGCCTTACATCGTAACAAAAGAAGAGATAAGAAATCCGCAAAATTTGGACATAAAGCTGAGGTTGAATGGAGTAATAAAGCAGGACTCGAACACAAAAAATTTTATTTTCGATATTCCATTTTTAATAGAGTTCGTCTCCAGGATAATGACTCTAAACCAGGGCGACGTCATAGCGACGGGCACTCCTCCGGGCGTCGGGCCTGTTAAGAGAGGGGATACTGTAGAAATAGAAATCGAAGGAATAGGCGTTCTCAGAAATTTTGTGGTGTGAAAATGGACGAGGCAATTCAGGAAATCATTCAGGAAATAAAGGCGGCCAGTCCTCTCAAGAGGAATGAAGTAGGTTTAGTCAAAACTAGAATAGCCAAGAAATATAAGCTTGCAAAAATTCCGACAAACGCAGAAATTCTGGAGCACGCGAGCAGCAAGGATATGCAATTACTATTGCCTCTTCTGCGCAAGAAACCTGTGCGCACCATTTCCGGAGTCGCAGTCGTTGCAGTAATGGCGAGACCCTATCCCTGCCCCGGAGAATGCATCTACTGCCCAAAAGGTGAGGATGCGCCGCAGAGCTATACCGGAAAGGAGCCGGCTGCGCTCAGGGCGAAGAGAGCAAATTACGACCCTTACCTGCAGGTAAAGGACAGGCTCACGCAACTGCAAAGCATAGGTCATACGACAGACAAGGCAGAGTTAATCGTAATGGGCGGCACATTCACAGCCCAGCCATTAGATTACCAGAAGTGGTTTGTGAAGCGCTGCCTCCAAGCGATGCAGAAGCGCAGCTCAAAAAACGTCGGCATAACCTTCGAGACGAGACCTGACTTCGCAAAGGAGCGGCATGCTGACGAGATGCTCAGCCTAGGCGTTACAAGAGTCGAGCTAGGAGTGCAGACGATAAGAGACTCGATTTACGAGAAGATAAAGAGAGGGCACTCGGTTAGAGACGTAACCGATGCCACTCAAATTTTAAAAGATGCCGGCTTGAAGGTCGGCTACCACATGATGCCCGGCCTGTTTTCGAATTTCAATGAAGATTTAGATATATTTGAAACTCTCTTCGAGAACGAGAGATTCAGACCTGACTTTCTGAAAATCTATCCGGCGCTCGTAATAAAAGGAACGAAGCTCTACGATATGTGGGTGAAAGAGGAATTCCAACCTTACAGCGATGAGGAAGCTATTGAGTTACTTGTCGAGATAAAGCGGCGGATGCCGAAGTGGGTGCGAACAATGCGGGTGCAGCGCGATATTCCAAGCTACTTGATTGAGGCAGGAGTTAAGAAGAGTGACTTGGGGGAGCTCGTCTACCAGAAGCTGAAGGAAAGAAATCTGCGGTGCAGGTGCATGAGATGCAGGGACGTCGGGCACAGATTGTACAGAGACGAAATCGAAGTTGATGAAAGAAGCACTGAAATGCTTGATGAGGAGTACGCAGCCTCCGACGGTATCGAATATTTTCTATCGGTCGAAGATGCGAAAAACGATGCGCTCATCGCTTACCTGCGGCTGCGCTTCCCATCGCAGAAAGCGCACAGAAAAGAAATCGATGAAAAAACAGCGCTGGTCAGAGAGCTCAGAGTACTCGGGCAGGCAGTACCTATAGGCGCAAGAATTCCGGAAGCAGAGCAGCACAGGGGCTTTGGAAGCATGCTTCTAAAAAAAGCAGAAGAGCTTTCGGCAGAACGCGGAAAAGAAAAAATACTCGTAACGAGCGCAATCGGAACGAGGGATTACTACAGGAGGTTCGGCTACCGCAGGGTTGGGCCGTATATGGGGAAGAAGCTTTAATCAATTTTAAGAGCTACCATCGCAAAAAAGCCGAGCGCTACGGTTGAAGCGCCTATTATTCCGCTGAATATTATCAGCCATGCTGCGAGGAATGCGAGTTTCTTTCCAAAAGCG
>JACRDW010000072.1 GCA_016212785.1 Methanobacteriota archaeon
GGAGCCGTCTAACTTGCCTATTCCCTCGGTAAAGCTCGCCTCATCTATCGTGTGCGAGGGCACGGTTATGTGCTGCAGGTAGCCGGGTACATCTAAAAATTGTATGTCTATCCATCTAATTTTCTCTTTCTTTATCGTCTCCAAAACCTTTTTAATATCAGCCATATTTTACCTCCTAGAAGTTTTCCCTTGCGCAAGCAAGCGGGTATTGCGCCTACTTTCGCTATGCTTCAGTAAGAGATAGCTATTTAATGGTATTTAAGATTTTTTCATATAGCATCCTTTCCTCTTTCACCTGTTCTAACTCGAACCACCTGCTCTACAGGGTAAATGAATATCTTGCCGTCTCCGACCTTGCCGCTTCTCGCAGCCTCGCAAATCGTCCCAATCGTCGTTTCCACATCTTTGTCATCCACAATTATCTCCAGCTTCATCTTTGGTAGGAATTCTATCCTGTATTCTCCTGCCCTCCACTGGAGCGTAATTCCCTTCTGTCTTCCTCGTCCTTTTACCTCTACAACCGTCATGCCGGTGATGCCCTTCTCTTCCAGCGCAGCTCTTACCGCGTCCAGTTTTTCGGGTCTTATTATTGCCTCTATTTTCCTCATCTTAAACACCTCACGAGTAAGCCTTCTCAGCGTGTTGACCGATATCCAAGCCTACGTCTTCCTCCTCTTCTTTAACTCTCAAGCCCATGGTCGCATCTATGACCTTCGCCAGAATATAGGTAACTGCGAAGGCATATATCCACGTAACCGCGACCGCTATCGCTTGGGTTACCACCTGCGCCGCATTGCCGTAGAGCAAGCCGTTTGCACCAGCGGGATTTACCAGCGTGGTTGCAAATATGCCAGTAGCTATCGCTCCCCAGGTACCTCCTATACCGTGGCATGCCCATACGTCCAGCGATTCATCCACGTTGCGCTTCATCCTGAAAAGCATTGCGGAGTAGCAGAATACTGCTGCACCTATGCCTATTGCAATCGCAGCCATTGGACCTACGAAGCCAGAAGCAGGCGTGATTGCCACAAGACCCACGACCGCGCCCGTTGCTGCTCCCAGAACGCTGGGCTTTCTGCTGCGCCAGCTCAGAAGCATCCAGGTAAGCGCAGCCGCAGCTGCGGCAGTATTTGTTACGACGAAGGCGCTCGCAGCTAAACCTCCTGAAGCTACTGCACTGCCTGCGTTGAATCCGAACCAGCCGAACCAGAGTAAAACAGCTCCGATAACCGTCATTGGTATGCTGTGCGGCTCTAGGGGCTCTTTCCCGAAGCCCTTTCTCGCACCTATCACGAGAGCGATAGCTAGCGCGGAAACTCCACTGCTAATGTGAACCACTGTGCCACCTGCGAAGTCGAGGGCGCCCATGTTTCGAAGCCAGCCGCCGACGCCCCACACCCAGTGGGCAATTGGGTCGTAAACCAGCGTTGCCCAGAGCAGAGCGAATACTAAGAAGGAGCTGAACTTTATCCTCTCAACGAACGCGCCTGTGATTAAAGCAGGAGTTATCACTGCGAACATCATTTGGAATATCATAAAAGCCAGCGCAGGTATCGTTGCTGCGTAGTCTGCATTTGGCGCCTGACCAACCCCGTTGAGCCCTAACCACTGGAGGCTTCCTATAATGCCTCCTATATCCGGACCAAAAGCGAGGCTGTAGCCGTAGAGAACCCACTGCACGCTGATTAGCGCCAGAATTACGAAGCTCATCATTATCGTAGCTATCGCATTCTTCCTGCGCACCATGCCGCCATAGAACAAGCCCAGGCCGGGCGTCATAATCATTACCAGCGCTGCTGAGGCGAGTACCCATGCAGTATCGCCGGTATCTACCTTCAGGACTTCCTCTGCGGATACTGTGCCGCTCAGTGCAACCAATAACACGAGTGCAAACCAAATTGCGAGCATTCTTTTACCTCCTTTTTTTGTCATGGAAACAACAAAAGCACCTGTTTATAAAAGGATATTTGAGAAAATTTCATAAAAGTTCATAAATTGCTTATGAGTAAAATTTAATATAGGGGCAGCGAAGCATTTCTTATGAAGGCTCCAATCAGGATTACAATTGCTCTCGATGAAGAGACGAACAAGCTTTTCGATAAGCTCAGGTTGGAGACCAAGCAGTCGCAGAGCGGGTTAATAAGGAGAGCGCTGCAATTTTATTCAGAGAACAAAAAAGTAATAGACGAGCACGGAACAGAGAGAATAAATACTTACGTGGACATGCTCGGAAGCGGGGAGCACATAATACTCGACGTAGACCATTGGCTGCTTTTTTTAAAATTAATCGAGGGCTCTCCCGATAAAGAAAAGTTCTGGGATGACCATAAAAAAGTTGCGAAGTCGCATGCAGAGCAGCTTCCCAAGAAGATTCGCTCCGTAGAGGAGCTTCTTAAGCGCCTCGAAGCGTGCAATTTCTATAACCTCAGCAAGAGCTCTGAGAACGAGTACACGCTCGTGCTTTATTCTGACGTGACCAAAAAATTCGTTAGAACATTTCTGGAAGAAGTGCTTGCAGGAATGGGTTACAAAGCGGAGATAAAAGAAGATTTCGCAAAGCTCAGGGTGAAGGTTTTATCAAAATAATCACACCCAGTAAGGCTTCTTTATATATTTATATGCGCTGTTTGCTGCGACTGCGCCCTGCCCGCAGGCGACGCACACCTGATTAAAAATGCCCGTAACATCTCCTGCGGCAAATATTCCCTCTACGTTTGTTCTCTGGGCTTGGTCTGTCATTATATATTTCTCCTCTGTCAGCTTAATCCCGATTTTCTTAAAAATCTCTGTGTTTGGCACCAGTCCAACTGTAAGTAAGACTGCGTCTATTTCCTTTTCAAAGCTTTTTGTTAGCTTGTTAAAAAGCACGACCGAATTTATTTTTTTATCTCCCTTTATCTCCTTCAGCTCTGTATTATAAATGACCTCCACACCGCTTCCCTTCAATTTATCAACCAATTCCTCGGATGCGCGGAATTCATCTCTCCGATGGATTAATGTAACTTTTGCTATTTTCTCCAGCGCAAGAGCAGCTTCTATGGCTGTGTTTCCCCCTCCGACGATCAGGGTTCTTTTACCTGAAAATTCGTCCGGGCTGCTTAAGTTATATACCACTAGTCCAATTCTTGCAAATTTATCCTCGCCAGGAATCCCGAGCCTTTTTGGCGACGCCCCAACTGCAAGTATTATTGCCTTCGAAATATATTCGCTTTCTTCGGTTTTGATTTTCTTCTCTACCGAAATATCAATGACTCTCTCCTTTCTTATCTCAGCCCCGGCTTTTTCAGCCTGCTCTTTTAAAAGCCCTGCGAAATCTCCTGCCGAAATTCCATCCGGAAAACCCGGAATATTCTTAATTGTTTTATTCGAATACATCGCCGCTAAAAGTCCGCCAGGCTCAGCGCTATCTAGAATCAGGGTTTTTAATCCCCTGTTTCCGGCATATACTCCTGCCGTTAATCCCGCAGGACCTGCTCCTACAATGATAAGCTCCCATTCAAGCATGCTTGCTTATATTAAATCTAAAATATTTATATGTTGCAGTATAATAGGAGGCTAATGAAATACAAAATCTCTGTAATTCCAGGCGACGGCGTAGGACCAGAGGTAATTCAGGAAGGGATAAAAGTCTTAGAAGCCGCTGGGGTTAAATTTGACTGGAAGTATTACCCCTATGGTGCAGAGCATTATTTAAAGACAAATGAAATCCTGCCGGACGAAGCACTGAAGAAAATCGAGAAGAGCGATGCGATTTATCTCGGCGCAGTTGGCGACCCAAGAGTCGAGACAGGAATACTCGAGACGCATTTGCTGCTCAAGCTTAGATTTTACTTCGACCAGTACGTGAATCTCAGACCTGTGAAGCTTTATCCCGGCGTGCCATGTCCACTTAAAAATAAAGGTCCGGAGCACGTTAACTTTTACGTCGTTAGAGAAAACACAGAGGATTTTTACGTCGGCATGGGCGGCAGGTTCAAAACAAAAAAGCACAGCTCTTTGCTTGAAATGAGGAGGGAGCTTTACAATCTGAAATTCGGCATTGATATAACCAACGAGGGGGCGAGCGAGATTGCATATCAAATCGGAGTTATAAGCAGGGAAGGAGCGAGGCGGGCAATAGAGTTCGCATTCGAGCTTGCGAAGAGCAAGGGAAAGAAGAGAGTAACCAGCGTTGACAAGGCAAATGTTTTAACGCACGTTTACGGCCTCTGGAGAGAGGTTTTCGAGGAAGTAGCAAAAAAATATCCCGGTATAGAAACAGAGTTTTCATTCGTGGACGCTATAACCATGTGGTTTGTGAAGAATCCTGAGTGGTATCAGGTCGTCGTTACTCCAAACATGTTCGGGGATATAATAACAGACTTAGGGGCAATGATTCAGGGTGGCATGGGTCTTGCGCCTGGCGGGAATATAAATCCCAAGGGAATAAGCATGTTCGAGCCGATTCACGGCTCTGCGCCCAAATACAAAGGTCTGAACAAGGCAAATCCGATTGCGACCATTTTAGCAGGGCAGCTCATGCTGGAGCAGCTTGGAGAGCAAAAAGCAGCTGACCTCGTTGAGAAGGCGGTAATCGAAGTCCTGAAAGAAGGAAAAGTCAGGACTTATGACCTGGGCGGGACTTCAAAAACAAGCGAGGTAGGAGATGCGGTAGCGGGGAAGGTTGGGGAGATTGGGGTGTAGTTTGCTCGATGTTTTTCTATTAATATTTCTTTGAGATTATAATCAAAAGTAGCATTGAAAGGAATAACCAAAAGTTTGAATATTCGTTATCTACAATTAACCAATATGTCAACTTTAGAAAAAATTGAGAAGCATGAAAATAAAACAATTAAATTCACGCCACTTTGGAAATGGGTTCTTGCATAGTTGCAATATTATTACCAGCCGTTTCGTATAACGTATCGAGCGTATCTGAAGTTCCCCGAAGGGGAATTTGGGCGAAGTGCCGAAGGCACGGAGCCAGATACGCTCTGTTATATGAAGTGGCAGGGTTCATTTTTTCAATATGTTGCTTCATCCAATTTATACATCAAGAGACTTGCCAAAAAGATAAAATGTATTGCTCTTTCCTTGCTGATAGTAATGTTTTCATGAGCCTTAGGATTCCTAATTCCTGTCATCACCCCTGCAAAAATTTGCATATATCCTTTCTGAATGTTTCTTCCTGTTTCAGTAGAAAGATTATCTAAAATAACGACAGGGGTTTTCTCTGAAAATGCTTTATACATGAGGCTTGCTCCGTCCAATTCTTCCCCTGTTTTGTTCTTCACTATTTCTTTGACACGCTTATTTATTTCCTTGAAAGTAGACTCTGCTGCATCAGCATAATATCCATCTTCAAACTTATTTTTAGCTACTCTAATAATATCCTTGTGAACCATGCTCCAAAAATCCAATTCAGGTAGCTTAGCAGTCTCTCCTACTAAATTCCTTAAAGGGTCATTTTCAGAAGTTAAAGCATTTATGAAATCTTGAAGAAGTTGCAATTTCCTTTCTTCTTCGAGAGGTTGCTCAGCGAGGGTCATTATCCAATCATAAATCAATTGAGAGCGAGAGGAAGTGATACTTTCATGCGGATGTGAAGAAACCTCAAAATCAAAAATAGCTGAAGCTATCCTATTAATTTCGTTAATCGAGGTGCTATATTTTAATCCTTCTCCTAACTTAATCCCTATTAGTCTGAAATTAGTCATAATCTCTTCCCTGCCATTTCATATAACTCGTTCATATACGACATTGATGTCGTCTATCCTCCCATTCTGGCATGATATACGAACCTTTTTTCCTATTGCCCGTTTCTCCTTTCTATAATATCCGAACCTTCGAATAAAAACTCTCCGCCTGCCACCTCTAGCCCAAGCCCGCTATTCCACGTTTCTAACAACCGCTTCTGCAAATTCAGAAGTCTTAACTTCTTTCGCTCCTTCCATCTGTCTTGCCAAATCATAGGTTACTGTCTTCTGCTGGATTGTTTTTTTAATTCCCTCTTTTACTAAATCCGCAGCTTCCTTCCAGCCGATGTACTCCAAAAGCATTGCGCCGGAGAGCATTATCGAGCAGGGGTTGACTTTGTCCAGTCCTGCGTATTTCGGGGCAGTGCCGTGGGTTGCCTCGAATACCGCAGCAAAGTCTCCGATGTTTGCTCCCGGAGCCATTCCAAGACCGCCCACCTGCGCGGCAGCAGCATCGCTCATGTAGTCTCCGTTCAAATTCGGCATCGCAAGCACGTCGTACTCGCTCGTCCTCGTCAGTAATTGCTGGAACATGTTGTCAGCGAGGCGGTCTTTTATAACGAGCTTTCCCTCTGGTAGCGTGTTGCTGTATTTCTCCTGCTCGGTTATTATCTTATCTCCAAACTCTTCTCTGGCTACCTCGTATCCCCAGTCTCTGAAAGCTCCTTCTGTGTACTTCATTATATTGCCCTTGTGCACGAGCGTAACTGAGCGGCGGTTATTTTCGAGGGCGTATTTTATCGCCTTTCTCACGAGCCTTTTTGTTCCAAACTCGCTCATCGGCTTTATTCCTATTCCGGAGGCTTCCCTTATATTGATCCCAAATTCTCTGCTTAAAAATCCAATAACCTTCTTCGCTTCCTCGCTTCCGCTTCTCCATTCTATTCCTGCATAGACGTCTTCTGTGTTCTCCCTGAAAATTACGATATCCATGTTCGGATTTTTCATCGGTGAGGGA
>JACRDW010000074.1 GCA_016212785.1 Methanobacteriota archaeon
AAACAGAGCAAAGGTAAAGACCGACCAAATTATGCTGCAACTATTTATAGCCTCGCGTTTAATGAATGGAATAAAAAAGGATAGAGCAAACTATTTTTTAGACTTCTTTCTCAGCGAGTACAACTTTGCTCTACCCACCTCAAAGTGCTCGATAGCTCCTCGAGCTTCCAGTAGCTCCAAATGCCAGCGTGTCGTTGGCCACGGTGTTCCTGTTATTTCCGCTAGCTGTTTTATGGTATAGCCTTCGATTTTTGGTGCGTTTCTTAGCGCTTCTTCTATTATGTCGTCTAGGCTTTTTTTAACTTTTTTTCGCCCCCTCTCTTGCTTCACCATAGCTACTCACCTCTTTTTTAATTTATAATGAATAAATAAATGCATTGTTTGGAGGACTTAAAAATTAGCTCGCCTTTTTTAGAGTTTGCCAATTTTTTATGATACATTTTTATTCCTTACTACTGTGGCATTTATAGTTTTTTAAGAGGTTATTGTAACAAGTTTTAATATTATAGTTAATATTATTAACAATATTAACTACAATCTCAATAAAACGTAAAGGTCTGGATATATAAATCTTTCGCTTCTAAAAATGTTTCGACTTTCGAAATATTTGGCTTGAAGAACTGTAAATGGTGCCATATTGAAATAACGATTTAACAAATTACGCTCCAAACCCTGTAAATTCGCTATATGCAGATGCTATCTACCCTTTTCCCTCATTTCCTCTAGTTTTTTCTTTAACTTTTCGTCGCCAACCGCCAAAATTTCAACCGCAAGCAGCGCGGCATTCTTCGCATTATCAATACCGACGGTAGCTACCGGAACGCCGGGAGGCATCTGCATCATCGAAAGCAAAGAGTCGAGACCTTCGAGCTTTACATTTCTCGGCAGACCTATGACCGGTCTCGTCGTATGCGAGGCTATCGCTCCAGGCAGCGCAGCGCTCAAGCCCGCGATGCCGATGAAAACTTTTGCCTTTGAATTTTTAACTATCTCCTTTACTCTCTCGGGGCTGCGGTGCGCGCTCGCTACATGAGATTCGTACTTTACTCCAAATTCCTGCAGCGTTGCTTCTACTTTTTTAACAAGCTCTGCGTCTGATTCGCTCCCTGCGATAATTGTTACTTCGGTCATTTTTCCAACCTCCTCAGTGCTCCCTCCATTCTTTCTATGGCTTTATTTATATTTTCCATGCTCGTCGCATAGGACAGGCGCAAAAATCCTTCGCCCATTTTACCAAACGCAGCTCCAGGTATTACAGCAACCCCTGCTTTTTCGAGCAGAAAGTTCGTAAGCTTCAGCGAATCCTTCTCATAGGCAGAGAAGTTCGCAAACGCATAGAATGCTCCCCTCGGCTTGACGCAGGTAACGTTCGGAATCTCGTTCAGCTTTTTTACTATGGCATCTCTGCGTTTCCTGAATTCTTTCACCATTACTGCGACGCACTCCTGCGAGCCTTGCAGCGCAGCTATGCCGGCCTTCTGCACAAATGAAGTTGGGCAGGATATGGAGTGCTCCTGAATTCTATTCATCGCCTCGATTATTTCTTGGAGCGCAGCAGCATAGCCCAAACGCCAGCCTGTCATTGAATAAGTCTTCGAAAATCCGTTCACTGTTATCGTTCTTTCTCTCATCCCTGGAAGCGAGGCTATGCTTACGTGCTTCGCTTCGTAGATTATTTTTTCATAAATCTCATCGCTTATAGCAATTAAACCATGTTCTATGCACAGATCTGCGATAGCTTTCAGAGCATCTCCGTCTAAAACAGCTCCGGTTGGATTGTTTGGAGAATTGAGGATTATAGCTCTGGTTTTTTCAGTAATTTTTTTCTCAACAGCCTCGCCGCTCAGCCGGAATCCGTCTTTTTCGTAAGTCGGGATAAAAACAGGTCTGCCCTCTGCGAACTGAACCATCGGCTCGTAGGAAACCCAGCAGGGCTCCGGTATAAGAATCTCGTCCCCGGGATTTGCAATTGCGAGCACTGCTTCGTAAAGCGCCTGCTTTGCTCCAGGAGTTACGATTATTTCTTTGTCAGGAGCGTAAGAAATTTTATTGTCTCTTTCGAGCTTCTCGGCTATCGCCTTGCGCAGCTCAGGAATCCCCTGCGTCGGAGTGTAGTAGACGAAGCCCTCTTTTACAGCTTTGTAGAGTGCATCCTTAATATGCTGCGGCGTGTCGGAGTCAGGCTCCCCTGCCCCCAAGCCGATAACGTCGATACCCTGCGCCTTCATTGCTTTTGCCTTCGCAGTTATCTGCAGCGTCGCGGAAGGCGCTATTTTTTGAACGCGTGAAGAGGCCATTTGTCTTCACCTTATTATCTTTGCAATACTTAATATTTTCCTTTAGCAATTAATATAAACACAGACTATTACATTAAACTCTATGAAAAAAATCGCAATCGTGGATACGACCTTTGCCCGCTATGGCATGGCTAAGGATGCAATAGACGAGCTCAAGAGCAACGCAACCGGAATAAAAATTGTTCGCGCTACAGTGCCCGGAGTGAAAGACCTGCCGGTGGCGTGCAAAAAACTCTTGGACGAGGGCTGCGAGGCTGCGATGGCTTTCGGAATGCCGGGCCCGGAACCGATAGACAAGACGTGCGCACACGAAGCGTCTCTGGGAATAATCGCTGCGCAGCTTCTTACAAACAAGCACATTTTGGAAGTATTCGTGCACGAGGATGAAGCAAAGGACGAAAAACAGCTCGCATGGCTTTGTGAAAGAAGGGCAAGGGAGCATGCGCAGAATTTAATCAAGCTGCTGTTCAGACCTGAGGAACTGACGAAAAAAGCAGGCACGGGACAGAGAGAAGGTTTTGAAGATGCAGGTACGCTGAGGTGATGTTATGTATAAAAAAATTCTTCTCGCAATTGACGGCTCTCCTTCCTCGAGGGAGGCAGCGAAGCATGCAGTAGAGCTGGCAAAAGCTGCGAAGGGAAAAATTGTCGCAGTAAATGTGCTATATTCTGCGCTCAGGTTTCCTAAGTCCAGAGAGGAAGTGATAGAAGAGCAGCGCAAAGATGCAGGGAACATCTTCAGAGAAGTCAAAGAAATTGCCGGGAAAAAAATCAAATTACACACCAAAATACTCGAAGGTCCGCCATGGGTAAAAATCGTGGAAGAGGCAGAGGAGGGAAAGTACGACATAATAATTATGGGGTCTAAAGGGAGAGGTGCGCTCGGAAGTGTTGCAGAGAAAGTTGTGAGAGATGCTCGCTGCCCTGTGCTAGTCTGTAAAGTCTGAAAATTTCACTTTCTGCGTTCGAAATTCTCAGCACAGCGAATGCAGCAGAAGGTGTACTCCTTGCCACTCATCTTTCTCGTCTCAACCGCAAGGGCACATTTTTCCCCTTCAAGAATCGGAATTCCACATTCCCCGCACTGCACGAATAATGTTTTCATTTTCTCTTAATTTTATGGTGTTCTCACGTTATAAATTTTTCCCAACGAATCTTCCAATCAACTCAAAAATGAGTAGCTACTCAAAAATTATATATATATGAACGTCTAAATGAGTTGGTCAAGACACATTCTCAGCACTTCGCAATCAAGCTTTTCACATAACCGAGAACGAATGATTCGCTCTGAAGGAGCGAGAATATGAGTGTCGCTCATGCTCTCGTTCTTGCAGAACGAATGATTGCTCGTGCCGAGACCCACTTGCGCTAGCAAGTGATATGGTGGGTCAAGAC
>JACRDW010000073.1 GCA_016212785.1 Methanobacteriota archaeon
TCTTAAAGAGCGACATTCATAACTGCAAAATACTATTTGCCTCTGACTTTCACTTTTTCTTTCAATTTATCGAATATTTCAAATTTGAAAGAATGAGCTTGGAGGACGTTTCTCCGCGAATTGATATAATATTGATTCCACAAGC
Organism: Methanobacteriota archaeon; assembly: GCA_016212785.1. Lineage (GTDB taxonomy): Archaea > Hydrothermarchaeota > Hydrothermarchaeia > Hydrothermarchaeales > JACRDW01 > JACRDW01. The sequence goes on from JACRDW010000073.1 coordinate 146, forward strand.
ATGGGTTGCAGCTTATCATACGTCACCTCTGAAAGAAGTTTGTCGAATGAATCTATTTTTTCTCCCCTTATCACTCCAAGAATCGGCGCTATGTGACGTTTACCTATCTCTATCCATTTTTCTGCTATTTTTTTCTCAAGCTCTTTCCAGCGCTGATAGAAAGCAGGAGTAAATTTATCTGCTTCTAAAAAGATTTTTTCCATATCTTCAAATTTATTCTCTTTTATAGCCGCATATACTATAAATTCTGCAATAGGTTCTTTTAATTCCTTAGGTGCATTCAAAAATTCTTTCCATTCTTCGCAATTTTCTGCACCGCCGAACACGAGTTTACCGCAATGCGCCAATGCGTGTGCATGCTCGTGTAATCTAACTAACTCATGGATTATAAGCGTGACAAAATCCTTACTGTATTTTTGGAAAATGTCATCAAGGACTTTCTGTTGATATAATGCCTCTGTAAAAGATTCTATAGCATTACCATATATACTCACTTTTTTATTTATAGCGTCGTATTCCCCTAGTATATCCCAAATAGGGATTTTATCTACAAGTCTTTGTGGAAAAGTGAATTTTCTCTCCAGAGATTCTCTTTCATCGACAGGCAGATACGCTATACCGAGAAAATCGCATAATTTCAACAGCATACTTATTAAGACCTACTCCATGATATATAATCCTAAGCTTCAAAACAAAATATATTTATAAACGTAAAAAATGATGAGAGATTATGAAAACAGAAATTGCAGCTCTGGGCTTGGCGATTATAATTTTCTGGGGCATCTGGGGATTTTTATATAAGTTGGGAATTTCCAAAATTGGCGTGGGGAGCGCTCTGCTCTGGAGCTCGGTAACCTACGGATTAACCAACGTCATAATAATTTCTTTCTTGCTGCACAGAGGAATCTCCTTCAGCGGGGCAGACAGCTGGCCTATTGTAGCGGGAAGTCTATTTGCAACTGCTGGCTCGCTTCTGTTTTTACTTGCACTGCAAAAATATCCTGTCAGCATTGTGCTGCCTCTTACTGCGCTTTACCCTGCGGTTTCTGTTGTGCTCGGAATTTTAATTTTGAGAGAGGAGCTGAAGCCGGCGAGTGCGGTTGGCATCCTACTCGCGATTGCTGCGGGATACCTGCTGAGCAGATGAATATTACTTTACACGACCTACGGCGGCAGAACGCCTACTCTCCACAGAACATCGAGCAGCTCCCCCTTGCTGAAAGGCTTCAGCATGCAATACTCATAGCTCTTCGTGTCTATTCCTTCCGGCAGGTGGACAGGAAGAGGCTTAACTGTGAGTATGAGCACTGGTATCGACTTCAGATTCTCGTCAGCCTTTATCATTTTCAACACCTCCCAGCCGTCCATGTCGGGGAGCATTATGTCAAGGATTATGCAGTCAGGCTTAACGCTCCTCAGCTTGGAAAAGCATTCCCCGCCGCTCAGCGCAGGAATTACTACCACACCCTCTGGCTTGAGCATCTGCCGTATAGATTCGACTACCCCCACATCACCATCAACTATCATGACTTTCTTCATTTCCTTTCTCTTGGATTCCTCAGCAGCCGCCTTACAGTTTCTACGAGCTCTCTCTTCTCGAACGGCTTGCCTAAGTGCGCATCTGCGAGCGCTAAATCAAGGCTGGTGCGCCTTTCCACCTCTCTCGAGAGCACGGTGAGCATGCACACAGGAATGGAACTTGTCTTTTCGTTTTCCTTTATTAGCTTGCAGGTTCTCCAGCCGTCCATTCCTGGCATGATGTCGTCAAGTAAAATTATATCAATCTTCTCGCTCTTTAATTTTTGTAGACATTCTTTCCCAGTATATGCTTCGACGACGCTGTGCCCTTCCTTCTCTAAAATTATCCTGAGGATGTAGACCATATCAGGCTCGTCGTCAACAACCATTATTTTCATTCTAAAGCTTTCTGTATGGCAATTGATATAAATATTACTATATAGGTACTTTATCGTAACACTATTTTATAAATGAATAATCATGTTAAATTATAAGTTGGTTTGTGTGATAGAAGTAACCTTAATCACCGGGCGCAGTATAAACCAGGGCGAAGCCATAGAAGCAGGGAAGGAGCTGGATGCATATACAAGTTCGGCAGGGATTTGCGAGCTGGACCCGAAGGACATGGAAAAGCTGGGCGCAGGTGAGGGAGATACACTGAGAGTTTCAACTTCGAGTGGCGAGATTTTTGTAAGGGCAGTAAAGTCAAAGCAGCATCCTCACGAGGGCATCGCATTCATCCCAATGGGACCCTGGGCAAATGCTGTTGTGGATTCAGATACTTCATCAACTGGCATGCCTTCCTTCAAGGGCGTGGCTGCAAAAATCGAATTAGCCAAGGGCAAGAAAGTTTTGAGCGCCAAGGAGCTTGTAAGAGAGAGATACCTGAAGCTCAAGTTAACAAGCCCTCGGATAAAACACTTGCGATAGCAAGATTTCCGTAAGGAAGCTGGCGTGTCTGCCAATCTTCCTTCGGAAGACCGAACGGTTTTGCGCACTCGCTTCGCAGAAGCGAGCGCATGAGCGTCGCTCATGCTTTCGGTCCTTCGGAACGAGTGCCTACCTTACGGTAGTGCCAGCTTCGCTATTGCGGAATAGCCAAAAGACCCCCAATCGCCAAAGGCGATTGGTCCGTGAGTCTCGGCACGAGCGAGCTCTTTCGCAAGAAAGATGGCAAACCCGCCAGCGTCCTCGCGGAATTGTGAGGAACGAATGCAGCGAGCGAAGTGCTGAGAGAGGATTGAAAATGAGCATAATTTTGAAGAACGGCACGGTTTATGACCCGCTAAACGGCATAGACGGGGAAAAGAAGGACATCCTGATAGAAGGCGGCAGGATAGTTGATAAAGTAAATGAGAGAAAGGCGACGACTATCGACTGCTCGAATAAAGTCGTCATGCCGGGCGGAATAGATATTCATTCCCACATTGCGGGAGGAAAGGTAAACGTGGGCCGCTGCCTGAGACCTGAGGACCATGCTAAATCTGTGCTGCCCAGAACTGCAATCACAAGGTCAGGCTCCGGATTTTCAACTCCCTCTACATTTATGACAGGCTATCTCTACTCAAGGATGGGCTATACAACAGTTTTTACTCCAGCAATGCCTCCTCTGATGGCCCGTCATACTCACGAAGAGCTGCACGATATTCCGATGTTGGACAAAGCTGCATATACTCTGTGCGACGGCAACTGGTTCATACTCAAGTATCTAAAAAATGGTGAGGTAGAGAAATGCGCGGCCTACATCGCATGGCTGCTGAAGGCGACTAAAGGTTTTGTTGTTAAGGTAACTAATCCGGGCGGCACAGAAGCATGGGGGTGGGGGAGGGACTGCCGCAGCCTGGACGACGTGGTGCCTTACTTCGATATTTCTCCGAGAGAGCTAATCAAAGGTCTCGTGGAGGTGAATGAGCTCCTTCATTTACCGCACAGCGTGCACCTGCATGCGAACAACCTGGGGAGGCTCGGGAACTATGCGACAACCCTGGAGACTTTCAGAATTCCGAAAGGCAAGGCAGCAAACGAAAGACAAATCCTTCAGGTAACGCATGCGCAGTTCAATTCATTTGGAGGCGATTCCTGGAAGAATTTCGAGTCCAAAGCAGATGCAATAGCCAAGGCGATAAACCACAGCGACAGCGTGATAATCGATGCAGGCAACGTAACTCTGGACGAGACCACAACAATGACCGCAGACGGTCCCCTTGAATATTATTTGCACTCCCTCTCGCACCTAAAGTGGGCGAACAGGAATATAGAGATGGAGGCTGCGCCGGGTGTAACGCCCTTTGTATATTCGCCGAAGGCAGCGACAGCTGCGATACAGTGGGCAATCGGGCTGGAGCTGGAGCTGCTCATAAGAGACCCGTGGAAAGTCTTGCTGAGCACCGACCATCCCAACGGCGGACCCTTTATTAGATACCCGAGAATAATTGCATGGCTTATGAGCAGAAAGTACAGGGAAAAAACAATCTCAGAATTAAATAAAGCAGTGAATGATAGGAGCACAATTCATGCAGTTGACAGAGAATACAGCCTGTATGAAATAGCGGTTATAACAAGAGCCGGTCAAGCAAAAGCTCTTGGAATATCCGAGGAGAAGGGTCATCTCGGCGTTGGAGCCCATGCAGACGTAGCAGTTTATGATATTGACGCATCGAAGCTGAACGGCAGCGAGGAAATCGAGAAAAAATTCTCGAGCGCGGCGTACACGATTAAAGACGGCGAAATCGTTGTCAGGAATGGAGAAATTATTAAAACAGTAGATGGAAGAACTTACTGGGTCAACCCGCAGGTCAATGAAGAATTGGAGAAAGAGGTAATGAAGGATATAGAGTACAACTTCAAGAGATACTATTCTGTAAATCTGGCGAACTATCCTGTGGGAGAAGAATATCTGACCAGACCAGCGCAGGTGAAGATTGATACCGAGCTCGGGTGAGAAAATGAAGGAGGTCATACTTAAGCCTAAGGAGCAGCCGAATATCTGGCTCGAGGCAGAGGTTATAAAACCCGACGTCTTTGCAGGGAAAGGGCTAAAAGACATCGAGGCTCTTGAAATTTTCTACGGCAGCAAAAAAGCGAGGTTCGGAGACTTTTTCGAGGTCTCGGGCACTGCTTCAGATAAAGCCGAGGACGTGAGAATCGTAATCGCCGGAGATGTTTCTCGAACAAAGAGAGTTGGAGAGGACATGAGTGCTGGAGAGATTATAATCAAGGGAAGTGCGGACATGTACGTTGGAGCCAGAATGAAGGGTGGGAGGATAATCGTCGAGGGCAACGCTGACGCATTTGCAGGTCAGCAGCTCGCCGGCGGGGAGCTGATAATAAAAGGAAATGCGGGCAATTATCTGGGCTCTTCCTATCGGGGCGACTGGAGGGGAATGAAGGGCGGCGTCATAACAGTCGAGGGAAATGCCGGAGGCGAGATTGCGGAGTTCATGCTCGGTGGAAAAATGCACATTAAGGGCAGCGTCGGCGCATTCGCAGGGCTTCACATGAAGAAAGGTTTAATAGTAATAGACGGCAGCGCTGCCGGGAGAGTCGGAGCCCAGATGACAGGCGGAAGCATAGTCGTCAATGGAAGAATCGCCTCGCTGCTTCCAGGGTTTAAATTCGAAAAGAAGGAGAAGGACATAAAAATCGATGGAGAGGAATTCATGGGTATTTACTCAAAATATACCGGAGACCACGCGGAGAGGGGAGCGAGTGGAGTGCTTTACGTGAGGGACTGAGGCAGCCGAAGATTTTCAGTAAGCTTTCCCAAGCTGAAGCATGCTCCTAGCTTTTTTTTCGCATCTCACGCATTTTCCACCGGAACTCTCGTTAACTATGCCTAGAATATCGGCAGTCGCTTCGTTTTCAATTTCCTTGGCGCACGCTTCTTCTCCACACCACCACACCTTAACTATGCCGCCTTTTTCTGAAATTATCTTTTTAGCTTCCCCCAGAGATTCAGCGAAGTAAACGTGCTCGTTGAATTCCCCCCAGGCTCGCTTCCTCAAATCCTCTGAAATGCTGCTCAAAATTTCAGCGACTTTTCTCGCAGCATTTCCTCTGGAAATCTGCTGCTTCTTGCAGGTATCTCTTCGAACGACAGTAATTTTCTCCTGCTCTATATCCTTTGGACCAATTTCGATTCTCAGGGGTACGCCCTTGATTTCCCAGTCGTAGTACTTGCTTCCGGGTCTGACATCCCTATCGTCTATGTGAACACGGAGGTCTTTCAGCTCTTTTTTCAGCTTCTCTGCCTCCCTATCAACGTCCCTCTCAGAATCTTTAAACCAGATTGGGACAATTACGATTTGTATGGGCGCTACCTCAGGCATCAGGCATAGACCTCTGTCGTCGCCGTGTATAACCAGGAGGGAAGCTATAACCCTGTCCGAGATTCCGTAGCAGGTCTGATAAACGTACTCCTGCTCTCCCTTCCTGTTCTCGAACTGCACGTTGAAAGTCTTTGCAAAGTTCTGCCCGAGATTATGTACGGTTGCTATCTGGAGCGTCCTGGAGTCCGGGAATATTGTATCGAATGCAGTCGTGTACTCTGCTCCTGGAAACTTGTCCCAGTCTGGGCGCCTGCTGATTGAATAGGGCACGCCCAAAGCATCGAAGAATTTTTTGTACATCTCCGTCGCCTCTGTCACCTGCCTCTCAGCGTCTTCGTATGAAGCATGCGCAGTGTGCGCTTCTTTAAAAGTTGTTATTTCCCTCAGCCTAATCAATGGCCTCGTATGCTTGGTTTCGTACCTGAACGTATTCACGATTTGATAAACCTTCAGGGGCATGTCGCTGTGGGAGCGAATCCACACAGCGAACATGGGATAAATCGCTGTTTCAGAGGTAGGTCTCAGAGCAAGCTTTACGTTCAGCGGCTCCAAACCGCCGTGGGTAACCCAGTACACTTCATCCTCAAAGCCTTTGATGTGCTTCGCTTCCTTTGAAAACTCCTGCTCCGGGATTAATAAAGGGAAAAGCGCTTCCTTGTGGTTCTTCTCCTCAAGAATATTCCGAATTAAATTCAATACGTGCTTTCTGATTTTGAAGCCGTAGGGGAACCAGACGTACAAGCCCTTGACAGGGTAGCGAATGTCCAGAATCTCTGCCTTTTCTATTATTTCGTTGTACCACTCGCTGAAGTTGTTCTTCCACTTCTCTCTCATTGCATCGCCTCGGTACGCAGACGTAGGGGGTCGTTAATGCCAGCCTGCTTGACCCCCTACGTCGGTTAGAATAGCGTAAGCAGCAGCGCATTTCTTGTGCCTGGACCTATGCCCAGGATAAACAGGGTAATTTTAATCATCCCGTAGTATAAATCTACCCCTTCTTCTTTCCACTTTTCTATCAAATAAATTGCCGCCAGTATAACCGCAAGCTTCAAGGGTATCATCACCGCAGCGCTCCCAGCGAGGTTTATCAGCAGCTCAGGTATTATGTGCTCCTCCGAGAAGCCGAAGTACTCCATGCCTATGAATGTGCCTGAACCGTCAAGCAGGTGGGCAAATATAATTGCAAGATTTTCTTTTTCCCTGAATATTTTCACTTTTTCGCTCTGCGAAAAAACAAAATAAACCAGACCTGAAATCAGCGCTGCAAGGGCAAGTGGATAGAGAATCCTGAATGGGTGCTTCATGTAGCCTGCCAGGTTTATTAGGAAATAAGGCAGCACAAGTGCGCCGATGAAAAGCGAGAGCTTCCAGTATTCAACCCCACTCTTCCTCTGAATGTAGAGCGAGGCTGCGAGGTAGGCACTTCCGAAAGCAATTGCAGTTAAATAAATCCCAGGCGTAACGCTCCACCAGTCGCTTTTCGTATAGAATCCGGCATCTGCAAGAACCCGAACAGTGATTCCGAAAATAACTGCAGGTGCGAGCGAAACAGCGAAATACTTGTCAAGCTTAACGATACGGAACAGGGACCTGCGAAGCACCGCAAGAATCGCTAGGAGAATCGCTATAGCTATTACGTAATCCTGAGGAGTATAAACCGCCATGAAGGCATAAAGTAAAAAGTTCTTTATATAACTTGCTAAAATAATAACTCCTGATGAAGCAGAAATTCATGCAGCTTCCGAGAGCAATACTCGTCGGTAAAGGCGCAATACTGAAAGCGGGCAGAGTTTGCAGAGATTTAAAACTGAGCGGCAAAGCCCTAGTTATCTCCGGACCGCACACCTACAGGATTGCCGGAGAAAGGCTCTGCAGTGTCCTGGAAGAGGAGCGCGATGTGGAGGTTGCGCTCGTAAGCGAAGCTTCGATGGACGAAGTCGAGAAAGTTAATAAGTTAATCTATAAAAAGAGAATCGATTTCGTTGCAGGCGTCGGAGGGGGAAAAGTTATTGACATCGCAAAACTTGCTGCAGAGAAATCCTCCCTGGAATTCATCAGCGTCCCAACCGCCGCCTCACACGACGGCATCGCTTCTTCTCGAGCCTCGATAAAGCACGATAAAAACACCGTTTCTATCGCAGCCCAGGCTCCTCTAGGAGTAATCGCGGACACAGAAATTATAAGAAAAGCACCCTACCGGCTTACTGCAAGCGGCTGCGGGGATATAATCTCAAAATTCACTGCGGTCAAAGACTGGGAGCTTGCGCACAGAGTAAAAGGCGAAGAGTACAGCGAGTATGCTGCTGCGCTTTCGCTGATGGCAGCCAAGATTATAATAAATTCCTGCGATGTGATTAGAAGAAATGGAGAGGAGGGCGTCAGAAAAGTTGTCAAGGCATTAATATCCTCAGGGGTTGCGATGAGCATCGCAGGAAGCTCTCGACCCGGAAGCGGCTCTGAGCACAAGTTCAGCCATGCGTTAGATGCACTCGTCCCGAAACCCGCGCTGCACGGAGAGCAGTGCGGCGTGGGAAGCATAATGATGATGTACCTGCACGGCGATGACTGGAGGAAAATAAAAAATTCTCTGAAAAGAATCGGCGCACCGACGAATGCGGAAGAGCTCGGAATAGAAGAGAGATATATCATAGAAGCTCTGACAAAAGCGCACAGAATAAGACCAAGCAGGTACACGATTCTGGGCAATGGTTTGACAGAAAAGAAAGCCAGAGAGATTGCGAGCGCTACGGGGGTAATCTAAGAACGAAAAGTCTGCACATAGATGGTAGCATCAGAGACTGGTATCAGATTTCTGTCTACAACTCTAACCTCTAGCATTCCTGTAGTTTGGGCGCTGACTATAGAAGCGAATAGGATTAGGCTAAGTAGCGTTGAAAGTAGCAAGATTTTTTTGTGTTTCGTTTTTAATATGTTTTGTTTCATTTTTCTAACCTCTTATCAGTACCATACAAGGGAATCTTGGAACGGATATATTGGGCCGCTGAGAATATATAGCCAAAATCCTGTGAGGAGCAGTGCAAATCCTACAAAATACCCAAGTAAATAGTTGTTAGTCTTCTTGGCTACGTATATTCCGATTGGGAATGAAACTAGAACTGATAAAAGCGTATATTCGTTATACCACGTTTCGGATAGTTTTTTCAATATAACTTCTTCAAAGATATAATGGTAGCGGGCACATAATTATTGCGTGAAATAGGGTACATAATTTTTGCACGGTAAACCACCCATGAGGTGGTTCGACGGCAGCCTCGACTCACTGGAAAATAAGAAGAGAGGACCAAGGAATGCCGAGCGCAAGGTGAGTGGAGAGGACGAGAGGGAGATACTGGAACTGAGGGTCGCCAAAGGGTGGGGCTATCGCAGGATAATGTGGTACTTCAAACGCAGGAAGGGCAAA
>JACRDW010000075.1 GCA_016212785.1 Methanobacteriota archaeon
TGCCCTGCAGCTTCATTTCAGCACCTCTCTTGGGTCAGCAATCTTCCCCTTGATTGCAGAAATCGCAGCAGTTGCAGGAGAGCTGAGATAAATCTCTGCATCCGGATTCCCCATGCGCCCTTTGAAGTTTCTGTTCTGCGTTGACAAACAAACCTCGCCGTCGCCCAGTATACCTCCGTGCACTCCACCGCAGGCTGCACAGCCTGGAGGAAAAATCGTTGCTCCTGCGCTGACTAAGATTTCGATTATTCCCTTCTTCAGGGCCTGAAGATATACTGCTCGGGATGCAGGAGAAATTATCAGCCGAGTATTCGGATGTTTCTTCCTGCCCTTCAGAATTTTTGCAGTAATTTGCAGGTCTTCAAATCTTCCGTTCGTGCAGGTGCCGATGAAAACCTGGTCGAGCTTTTTGCCTGCAACTTCCTCAACAGTTTTAACGTTATCAGCGCTGTGCGGCGCTGCAATTAGGGGCGCAACGTCTGAGGCATCGACTTCAAAATTTTTCTCATATATTGCATCCTTATCCGGCTTAATAATCCTGAACTTTCTGCCCCTGCCCTGCTGCCTCAGAAATTTTTCAGTCTTTGCATCCGTGGCGATTAGACCTGTTTTCGCCCCTGCCTCCACAGACATGTTTGTGAGAGTGAACCTTTCCGCCATGCTCATTTTTTCTACTGTCTCGCCCGTAAATTCAAGAGCTTTGTAGGTTGCTCCGTCCGCGCCTATTTTACCAATGAAGCGCAGAATTAAATCTTTTGGATAAACTCCTTTTGCGAGCTTTCCCTCGAAGTTCACCCTGAAAGTCTGCGGCACTTTGAACCAGGTTTTTCCCAGCGCAATGCCCACTGCTACGTCAGTCGAGCCCATTCCAGTTGCAAATGCTCCGAGCGCACCCGCAGTGCAGGTATGCGAATCCGCACCGATTAGAATTTCTCCGGGATTTACGTAATTCTCGGCTAAAATCTGGTGGCATACTCCTGAGCCGACGTCGCAGAGCTTCGAGCCAGTTTGCGAGGCAAAGTTGCGAAGAATTGAATGTGCATTTGAAAGCTCCTTTCTGGGACTGGGCGCTGCATGGTCGAGAAACAAAACAGTTCTCGAAGGATTGAAAACTTTGCTCTTGCCGAGCTTTTGAAACTCCTGAATCGTTAGCGGCCCTGTGCCGTCCTGAACCATCGCTACGTCTATCCCCGCAACGACCAGGTCGCCCGCATAGGCATCAACGCCTATTCCGATAGGAAGCTGGCATGTACGCCGTCTTCCTGACGGAAGAGAATGAGCGCTCAAAATTTTTTCAGAAATAGTCTTTCCCATAGCATCACTACTTACCAATAACTTTCCCTGCTATCTTCCTCAGCTCCTCGTCTGTTATTGCGCTCTTCCTTTCTTGCGAGTTGCGCTTGACGATTTCGACTATCTTGATGAGCTGCTCTTTGCTGGCGTTTATTCCAAGCTCCTTCAACTTATCCCAGACCGCATGCTTGCCGGAGTGTTTTCCTATTACAATTTTCCTGCTTGTTCCGATTTCGTCCGGCAGGAAAGATTCATAGGTATACGGATATTTCAAAACCCCATCCACATGTATCCCTGACTCGTGCGTGAACATGTGCGCCCCGACTATGGACCTGTTCGGAGGCACAGCTATCCCAGAAGCTTTTTCAACGTAATGCGAAATCTCGCAAATTTTGTTTATCTTGAAAGGAAGCTGCAGGTTGTACAGCTTTATCAAACCCATGATTACTCCTTCCAGCGAGGAGTTGCCAGCCCTCTCGCCGAGACCGTTGACCGTGGTGGAAGCCCACTCTGCCCCCGCCTCGAACGCTGCCAGAGCGTTTGCAACTGCTAAGCCGTAGTCATCGTGGGTATGTATCTCTACAGGTATCTTGGTTTCTTCGATTACTCTCCTCGTGAGATACCTGCTTGAAGCCGGGATTAGAACGCCGAGGGTATCGCATATCCTTAGCCTGTCAGCTCCTGCCTCTTTCCCTTTGAGTGCAAATTCTTTCAGAAATGCGAACTCAGTTCTCGTTGCGTCCTCGGAGTTCAGCGAAACATAGAGGCCATGAGACTTTGCATACTCCACCATGCTTGCTGCTTTTTCGAGCACCTGCTCCCTTGTCATGTTCAGCTTGTAGCGGAGGTGAATGTCAGAGGTAGCTATGGATATAGCTATCGCATCAGCCTCTGTTTTGAGCACAGCGTCAACGTCGCTCTGCACCGCTCTTGACCAGCCCATTATGCTTGCGTTCAGCCCCTCTTTAACTATTGCACTTACTGCCTTCGTCTCCTCCTCAGACATCGCAGGAGTGCCTGCCTCTATTTGCTGCACCCCTATTTCGTCCAGCAGGCGAGCAATCTGCACCTTTTCTTCGAGAGAGAAGACTACCCCCGGGGTCTGCTCTCCATCGCGGAGCGTGGTATCGTTTATCTTTGGCGCTGCAAACGAAAAGTCTTTCCTAACTTCGTCTTCGAAGTTGTACTGGCTGACGAACATGATTGAAACACTATGTTTGTCGGTATATAAAAATATTAACGTTTGAAGAGCGAATTGCCCCGAGCATCTATGGCAACGACGAGCGGACCGAAATTTTCAACTTCTAAAACCCATACCGCTTCAGGCATTCCGAGGTCAAGCCAGTGCACGGCTTTAACTCTTTTCACAGCCCTTGCAGCCAGAGCGCCGCAGCCGCCGGTGAAGCAGAGGTAAACGCAATTTTTAGCCTCAATTCCGCCTTTCCCGATTATTATTTTTGTCCCGAACTTTTTCGTCATTTTTGGAATATATTTCTCAAATCTTGCACTCGTTGTGGGACCGCACGAAATTGCCCTCCACTCCCTGTTCTTCTTGACAAGCGGTCCGGAGTGATAAATCACCTCAAAGCTTACGGGTATTTCACTTCTCCGCAGCTCCAATGCTCTCTGGTGCGCTCTGTCTCTTGCAGTTACAATTTCCCCAGATACGTAAACAACATCGCCTGCCTTTAGTTTCTTTACCTGCTCATCGCTCATCGGCGTTTTCAGTTTAATTGCCATGCACAATCGCCCTCGCATACCTGTGCGCCCAGCACTGTACGTTTACTACCACTGGCAGGGAAGCTGTGTGGCAGGCAGCATATTCTATGTTCACTTTTAAACTTGTTGTTCTTCCTCCGAATCCCATAGGTCCTATGCCGAGGCTGTTGATTTCTTTGAGAAGCTCTTTCTCCAGTCTTGCAATATCGCCTCTCTTGCTATAGGAATTAATGGGTCTCAGCAGCGCTTCCTTCGCTAATTTTGCAGCCAAGTCAAAGGAGCCGCCTATTCCGACGCCAACGATGGTAGGCGGGCAGGGCTTGCCTCCTGCACTTTTGACAGTTTCCAAAACAAATTCTTTTATTCCTTCCAGGCCCTCGCTCGGCTTGAGCATTTTTGCAGCAGAGCAGTTCTCGCTTCCAGCGCCTTTCGGAAGGTAGAGAATTTCAGTAGCGCTGCGATTTGAAAATTTCCAGTTAATGAGCGGAATACCTTCGCCGAGGTTATTTCCTGAATTTTTTCTGGTAAGCGGGTTTACCACGTTCTGCCTCAGCGGCACTTTTTGAGTCGCTTCTTTTACTCCCTGGATAATCGCCTTCTCAATCGCTTTGCGGTCTGCATTTTTCGCAAGGTAAACATAAAAAATTGGCAAGCCGGTGTCCTGGCACATAGGAATACCGAGCTTCTTTGCCAGTTTAATATTTTCGAGCATGTTGCGCAGCTGAAGCCTTGCTATCTCGCCGTCCTCTCGTCTATACGCAGCCCTCAAGGCGGTAACAACATCTCTCGGCAGCTGCGCATGAGCCCTTCTGATAAGCTCCACGATTTGCTCTTTCATACTCAATGCTTGCGGCAACAGATATATAGGCATTGCGTTAGCAAGATTTCCGTAAGGAAGCTGGTAGGTGTACCGTCTTCCTATCGGAAGAGCGCAAGTCTTGCGCGCTACCTAGCGGTAGTGTGATAGCTCCCCAGGATTTTCATAAAGGCAGCCTGCTCTCTAAGCTTTTCTAAAACCTTCTTTACCCCGTCGTCTTCTCTATGACCTTCAAAGTCTATATAGAACACATAGTCTCCAAGCGCTTTTCTGGATGGCCGCGACTCTATCTTCGTTAGATTTATTTTCTCTAACGCAAATCCTTTCAGCGCCTCGTACAGAGCGCCTGGCCTGTCCTTTAGTCCGAGAATTATTGAAGTTTTGTCTCTGCCAGTTTTTTCATGGTCTTTTTTTGCTATCACCAGAAACCTTGTCTGATTGCGATTTTCGTCCTGAATATCTTCCTTCAAAATCCTGAGCTTGTAAAGCTGTGCGGCAATCTTCGGAGCTATCGCCGCAGCGTTCTTAAGTTTTTGCTGTGCTATCTCCCTTGCAGCCTCTGCAGTGCTGTGAGAACTTCGGGTGCTCGCCTTCAGAGTTTTAATAAAATTTTTGCACTGCGCCAGTGCGTGCGGATGGGAAATAATTTCTTTTATATCCCGTAGCCCTACCTTCGGTAGAGCCATCAAACTGTGCCGTATATCCAGAATTATTTCGCCGTATATCTTCACATCCTTTTTTTGAAGAAGTTCCAGCGTTACTCCGACAGAACCTTCCAGAGAATTTTCAACGGGCACTATTCCGTAATCAGCCTTTTCCTTCAGAACGCTCTCGAAAATTTCCTCTATATCTTCGCTCAGCAGCAGCTCCGGGGTTTTAAAAAATTTACGTGCTGCTTCTTCGCTGAAAGTTCCCCTGGGTCCGAGTATAGAAATTTTCACTCAATCACCTGCGTGACTGGATTTTCTTGCTTTGAGCCAGAATTAGCCTCGCCAGCTCCTCAACAAATTCTTCGTCCAAATTTTTCGCAGCGCTCTTGTAATTTTGAATAACTTCTCTTTCTCTCGCTCTGTCGTTCACGTCCAGTCCCAAGTTCTTCTTTACTTTTGCAACTTCGTCCACCGCTTCAAATCTTTTGCACAGCAGGTGAACAATTTTTCCGTCTATGCTGTCTATTTTTTTCCTTAGCTTCTTCAGGTCTGCCTCGCTCATCAAAAAAAAATCGCTTTTGAACGTTAAAAATCTTTCCACGCGGGAAAAACTTAAATACAGGTATTACGATTTTAAGAAAAATAGGTAGGCAAAAGTGATACCGCGGAAAATGTTTTTTACAAAAGGCGTAGGAAAACACAAAGAACGACTGGAGTCTTTTGAGCTTGCCCTCAGAGATGCAGGAATTGAGAAGTACAATCTGGTCAGGGTTTCGAGCATACTTCCGCCCGGATGTAAAGTAGTTTCAAGAGAAGCGGGCTTGAGGGAGCTGAGCCCTGGACAAATTGTGCACTGCGTTTTGAGCGACAACTCGAGCAATGAGCCGATGCGCTTGATTGCAACTTCGATCGGCTGTGCAATTCCTGCTGAGAAGAAGCAGTACGGCTACCTGAGCGAGCACCACTCTTTCGGCGAAACAGAAGAGAGAGCCGGCGACTATGCAGAAGACCTCGCTGCGTGCATGCTCGCAACCACGCTCGGCATAGAATTTGACGTCAACAAAAACTACGACGAAAGAAAAGAAGTCTGGAAGATGAGCGACAAAATAGTCAAAACCACAAACGTTACCCAGTCAGCAATCGTCGGCAAGCAGGGCTTGTGGACAACAGTCATCGCTGCCGCTGTGTTTATAGTTGACTGACGCAAGTTATAAATCTCTCCTAAGCCGATTTTACATGGATGAAATGGATAGCCTTACTGACTGCGCTTATATTTCTCTGCAGCAGTGCATATGCCGCAGAATTTAAATCATACAAGATTGTTGCAGAGGTTGAGGGAGACACTGTCAATAAAGATTTTGTTATAACCTTATTCAACGATGCCGAAATTGAGCTGAAGGCTGCGACTATATCTGCGCCTCTCGACTCGGAAATAATTTTTGTCAGAGACTCCTACGGCGACTTACCATATAAGATTTTTAGAGAGCGAAATATAAAGATAATTTTTAACTTCACTACGCCGCTAAAACCGAAAGAGGAGCGCCTGCTGCTGGTAAAGCTGAGCACAAAAAGCTTGGTTACAAAAAAAGAGGACTACTTCGAATACCTGCTCGTTTTTACCCCGAAGCAGGATATCGCTGATTTCGAGCACGTTCTGAAACTTCCGAAGGACGCAAAGCTCTACTCGCCGGGAGGCGGATTCCAGATGGTCATACCCGAAGCAGAGCTGAGCAAGCAGTATCCAACCCCTACTTTAGTCTGGAAAGCGCAGCTCAAGCAAAACAACCCGGAAGTTTTCCTCGTTAGATATAAAACAGAAGAGGGAGACGCCCTTCGGAAAATAGGTTTTTCGCTGGCTTTAATTTTAGTTGCAGGAGTGCTGCTTTTTAGTTTGGGCAAGGCAAAGGAAAAATATCAGAAGCGCAGAACGTTGGAATCCCTCAAAATTTTGAACGAAAGGGAAAGGCGAGTCTTAGAAGAAATCATAAGCAGTGAGGGAATCAAACAGTACGAGCTGCTTGCCAAGCTAGAATACACGAAGTCCAGCCTGAGCAAAATTCTGGCAAGGCTCGAGGCGAGGGGACTGATCAGGAAAAAGAAAATCGGCAAGGTAAACAGGTGGTACGCCGGAGAAAGGCTGTGATAATTTACAGGGTTTCCTGCTAAAGTTGAAACAGTTTCTACAACAACTAGATGCACAGTTTCTTGTTACTTTCACACTAGACGCCGCAAGCGTCTACGGTGAAAAATGATTAAAGCAAAATACAGCGACCCCGAACTGTTCAAAAAAGCAGCCGTAGCATGCTATGAGCTGGCGCATTTGGGCGTCCTTATAGACCTGGACTTTACGGCGCAGGAAATTGTTCTGCGAGGCGGCTGCAAAAAAGGAGGTTAAAAAATGAAAAAATATGTTTTTCTGCTGGTTGCGCTGCTGCTCGTCGGTAGCGTATTTGCAGCAGAAGGGAATGTAAAATACGACAGAGATGTTTTAAGCTTCGGCGAAACAGCGAGCGTGGAGCTTTCTGCGAACGTGGACAAGCCAAGCGAGTGGGAGTACCGTGCAGTCATCAGAGGGCCCTGCGGCAATATAGTAGCGTGGGCTGAAGAGGGAATGAAAAACACTTCATATTGGGCGCGGCATGAGAACGGCCGGAAGATAGTATTAGAATATAAAATGCCCTCCAGCTTCGAAAACTGCAAAATCGCAAAATGGCACACCGTCGAGTACCAGCCCTACAGAGCAGTTCTCCACGTGAGGAACAAGTACACGAGAGAGGGATACTCTGTATGGAAGAAGCTGGTGCTCGTGGACAAATCAAAAGCACTCGAATTTCTGAATACTCGGACGTTGAAACTGGAGAATCTGAGCGAGCACTCTGACCTGAGAGCAGCAAAATTTCAAGAAATCACCAGCTCCGTCGAGAACCCTGAATTAAAAGCCCAGTGGCAGGAGCTTGCACAGCGCACGGATGCGCTGAACAGTGGCAGGAACTCTCTGATAGCGCAGGCGATTGAAGCAGCAAGCGATGCGATAAGCGACTTCTCAATAAGGGCTGTGAAGACCTTTGACGAGAAGCTCAGAGAACTGCATAAAGAGCTAAAATATATAAGAGATATGACCAACAAATTAAAGGAGGTTAAAGCATGAAGGCAGCAACCGCAATACTGGCGGCATTGCTTGTAGTTGTCTCGACCTTTGCTTCGGTCGCAGCGCAGGCGAATGTTACCAAAGTTGAGATAGAAGTCGAGTTCCAGGACAACATTGCAAAGGTAGAGGTAAAAGCAGACGGCGTAAAAACGGAGTTCACCATTAACACGACAAACAGAGAACTGATTATCGAAGAAATCGTTGCCAGAACAGGATATACAATAGAACAGGTAAAAAATGCGATAGAATTCGAGGCAGAATTCAAGAAAAAAGTGAAGGATGCACAGTTTCCGGTCAAGAAGAGGACGGCAATTTTCCAGCTAAAGAGGCACCTCCTCGGAATGGACGAGGTAATAAAGTTTGCGAAAGAACATAATGTAAGTACAGCAAAGCTTGAAGAGCTCCGCAATAACTTCGCTTCAGTGATAGAAAAGATGGAGCAGGCCGTGGCGAGCGAGGAAAAAGACCCGCTCGGCAGATACGTTTCTGAAGCAGTAAAAATAGCAAAGGACTTCAGGGAAGAGGGCAGGAAGCTGCTTGGAAATAAGGCGGATGAGGCGAGGGAGAGAGTAAAGAA
>JACRDW010000076.1 GCA_016212785.1 Methanobacteriota archaeon
CTCGTCAAATGCAAAAACTCCAAGGACGTTTTTCGTTACATATACTCTCATTTTCAATCCACCTCTCAGCACTTCGGTAGCAAGCTTTTCTCACTAGCCGACACGAATGCTACCTCGTGCCGAGACCCGTTTTCCGAACCACAACGGTTATAAATCTAGATTTCAATAAGGAATGCGCATGAAAGCTATTATGCTGGTGTTGCTTTTAATCTCGGGGTGCATCTCGCCTATAATTGGAGATAGCACACAAAAAATAAAATTGGAGAGCGAAATAATCCCGAGCAAAATTAGCTTGGAAGAGCCACAACCGCTGAGCCTAGAAGTCAGGGTCACAAACATAGGCAAATCCATAGAGATCGTCGTCGCCGATGCTACAGGCACCGAAGGTCTGAACGTTTCCAAACCCAGCAGGACAACCCTTGCTTTAAAGCAGGGAGAGAGCAGAATAATCGTCTTCAACGCCACTTTAACTCGAGATGCAGTGCCCGGAGATTATAGAATCGACGTACAGGTAAAAACTGAGAGTGGTGACGTTGTTTCCAGCGTTGCCAGGCTCAGAGTTGTAGCAAAAAAAGGTTTAATATGAGCGAGCCTTTTTGACTTCGTCAAAAACCCTCGGGAAAAAATATAAATCAATGAATCTATTTTCTTTTGATGGTATCCTTTTCTTTTCATAAAAGAAAAGGATACAAGGGCTCGTGGTCTAGCGGTTATGACGCCACGCTTACAACGTGGAGGTCGGCGGTCCGAATCCGCCCGGGCCCACTATGTGGAAAGAAATCGAGGAGTATTTCGAAGATTTTCCGGCTCAAAAGAAGGTTGCACAGTTTTTGTTAAAGAAGGGGTTTCAGGTAGGCGAGGGCGGGAAGATTTTGTGCGGCAGCGTGGTGATACCCCACACAAACGTAGCCAAGGAACTGGACCTGGACAGAAGAGCTGTAGACGCAGCCGCCAGAAGAATACTGAAGAATGAGAAGTTGAGAGATGTGTACGAAAACCTGCAGTGCGTTGCATTCTTGCGAGATGTTGCGCCGGTTCTAAAGCTCGGTGCAATCGTAATAACCGCTGAAGATGCTTCGAAACCCGGGATAATTGGGGCTGTTACAAGCAAGATTGCCAAGCACGGCATATCGATTCGCCAGACGATAGCAGACGACCCCTATCTCGTAGATGAGCCCAAGCTGACCGTAATCACAAATAAGAAAATTCCAGGAAAACTGCTCGAGGAGCTGAAAAAAATAGAGGGTATAAAGAATATAACTTACTAATAGCTTTTGATTTCCTTCCTGAGCCTGGTGATTTCTTCCTCCAGGCTGGCGACAGTGCCTCTGTTGTCTGCATAATCCATGATTGCATCGCACTGCGGGCACTTGAAATTCGTCTCACTGGCTATGTCGAATGGAACCTTCGAGTTGTCCTTCTTGCAGCTGAAAAACACGTGCGTGGTCTCGAATTCAAGTTTTTTGGTCAATTCTTCCAGAATTCTCCTTTTTCGCACTGTGAGTATTTCGAAAATCCTGGTCAGGTCTAACTTCCAGGTATAGGTGTACCATCCGATATCCTTGTCCTTGGTCCTTACGTAAGAGGCCAGCCTGTAGTCGTAGAGCTTGTAAAGTATTTTTCTGGCCATATTCAGTTTGAGTCCGGTTTCTTCTGCAAGCTCGTCGTCTGTCGCTTCTCTGTCGATGAGAGCCCTGACTATCTCCAGCCCTTCCTCGCCTATTATTTCCTGCAAAAACTGCTTTGCCTCTTTATCGCTTAATACAGATTTTCCGTTGTTCAATGTATGCGCCTCTGATATATATTGTAGCAACTAATTATTAAATTTTTGGGAAAAGCCTTTCAGCTCTTTTCCCTCAAAAAGCCTGTCCAGGAAGAGCGCAAGGGCAGCAACCTCGCTGTGCGGCTGGCTGGTTATCGCGACGTTGTGGTGTGCGAGCTTGAAAATCTCGCCAGGTACTTTTTCGGAGCCGACTACGACCAAGACATCCTTTTTTTCTTTTCTTATTTCTCCGATTACATCATCCACCGGCATGCCGTACATAGTAAGATGCACGACTGTGCCTCTCCAGGATTTTATAAATTTCTTCCAGTCCCCGTGTGTAACAAAAAATTCTCCGCCCCACCTCTCCGTAACTTTACGAGCGCTTTCCTCAACGCTTTCGTCCCTTGCAGACATCACAACTCCATCAGCTCCGAATGCTCTGGCTACGAGCGCAACATGCGTTGAAACTCGCTTGTCTCGCACATAGCGGTGCCCCAGCCTAAAAACGACGACTTTCATGATTTAACCATACTTAGTATCTCTGATTTCTCATACCGAAGCAGAATGTTACGTGTCCTTCCTTTTTCCCCCTTGCCAGTGAATTTTGTGTCTATCAGCCTAACAGCTTCAAGCTTGTCCAGAATTCTATAAAATTTGGTGTAGCTCTGCTTGGTTTTCCTCTTGAATACCTCGTACAGCTCTCCGGAGTCTGCCTTTTTGCTCTCGGCCAAGAGCTTTACCAAATCCTTTTCCTCCGGACTCAGAGACTTTAAAACACGTTGCAGCTTTACGAGCCTCGAGTCTCCATACGCTTTTTCTACGTGCTCCTCTTTTATTTTCCTCGAAGCCTCTGACTCTGCAATCAGTGCACTTTTTCTGAGCAGCTCTATACCTACCCTCAAATCGGCCTGAGAAAATGCGTATTCAGCCACCTTTTCGATAACTTTTTCTGAAATCACTCCGGGAAAAAAACCAAATTTAGCCCTGTCTTTAAGGATGCTCAGTATCTCGCTCCTGGTATAAGGCTGGAAGAAAATCTCCTGGGGTCTGAATATTGAGCTCACTTTAGCGTCCAACCTGTAGTTGAAATCTATTTCCGACAGGATGCCAAAGACAGCAGTTTTCGTTCCCGGAAATATTTCGTGGGCTCTTAAAATGTCATAGATTATCTCGTTTGCGTGCCTGTCGTAAAATAAATAATTCATGTCGTCCAGAGCTACTACCAAGCTTTTACCTTCCTTTACGAGCTTTTTGAATATTGCTTCGTAAACCCTTGGAAAGGGTACTCCGGTATCAGGCGGTACGTGCCCGAGAACTTCTTTATGCGCCTGCGAAAAAACAGCGAATTTTGAGGCATGTATCTGGCAGTTCACGTGCACGCATGCTATCCTGTCAGTTTTTTCCCTAATTTCGCCAAACATCAGCTTTACTGCGGTAGTTTTTCCGGTTGCGGGCGGGCCAAATATTCTGGCATTCATAGGTCTCCCGCCGCGCAGCGCAGGCTTGAGGCACATCTCGATGCTTCGCAGCTGGGCATCGCGGTAGTTGAAGTCCTTTGGTATATAGTCTAAATCGAAGTATCTCTCATCCTGGAACAGGGTCTCTTCGTAGCCCAGTGCGCTCTTAAAAAACTTTTCCATGCTA
>JACRDW010000079.1 GCA_016212785.1 Methanobacteriota archaeon
GAGTGTTCGAAATGAAAATTTCAAAGGCGCATCCAAGGTACGAATCGCTTAAACAGAGAGAAGCGCTACTGAGGGGCTACAAAAAAGGAATAACTGCGCTTGCGGGCTTGATAGCTCAGGGCAGGGGCGAAGCTTTTGATTACCTGCTCGGAGAGAGAACGAATAGTTTTGCCAGAAATGCAATTGGCGCTGCCGTAGCGCTGCTCCTGTCAGCGAGGGCTCCTGTTATTTCTGTAAACGGCAATACAGCAGTTATATGCCCGAAGGAAATGGTGAAACTCGCAAAAATATGCAGCGCAAAACTTGAAATAAATTTGTTCCACCGCTCTCAGGCAAGGGTCAAGAAAATTGAGGAAACCTTATTAAAGCACGGGGCAGGGAGAGTTTACGGCACAGACCCGAACAGGGAAATCAAAGGGATAGCAAGCGACAGGAGACTTGCGGACTCGCAGGGCATTTACTCCAGCGATGTTGTACTAGTTGCGCTTGAGGACGGAGATAGGACAGAGGCACTTTTGCGGGAGGGAAAAAAAGTGATTGCAATTGATTTGAACCCTCTTTCAAGAACGGCGCAGAAAGCAAGCATAACTATCGTAGATAACGTCGTAAGAGCAGTTTCCGAGCTTATAAATAGCGTTAAGAAATTAAAAAAACAAAAGCAGAGCGAATTACATGAAATTTATGAAAATTTCGACAATAAAAAAAACCTCAAAACAGCGCTGAATTTTATGAAAGAAAAGGTATAAGTATCTGGAGTGGGGTAGGGGAATAAGAAGAAAATGATATTCTCTCATTTAAAGGAGCTGGCTCCAGAAGAGTACAAAAAAATAATGAATAGGGCAAAAGCGGACATTCAGAACGTTTTACCAAGTGTGGAGCAGATTTTGAAGGATGTAAAGGAAAAAGGAGATGAAGCACTTCGATATTATACCAAGGAGTTTGATAACACCGAAATTCAAGATTTTAGGGTTTATAAGGAGGAATTCAAGGAGGCTAAGAAGAAAGTAAGCAGAGAAATTAGGGAAGCACTGCAAAAAGCGCAGAAAAACATAGAATTCTTCCACAAACAGCAGCTTGGAAAAAGCTGGTTCTATACTAGGGGCGGCGCAAGAATCGGGCAGATTTTGAAACCATTGGAAAGCGTCGGCTGCTATATACCCGGAGGAAGAGCTGCATATCCTTCTACGGTTTTAATGACGGTCATTCCTGCAAAGGTTGCGGGCGTTGAGAGAGTCGTTTGCATCACGCCTCCGAGAAAAGACAAAAAAGCTAACGAGCTCGTTCTTGCAGCGTGTGAGATTTGCGGCGTTGACGAGGTTTACAAGGTGGGCGGTGCGCAGGCAATTGCAGCGCTTGCATTCGGCACGCAGAGTATACCAAAGGTTGATAAGATTGTAGGTCCGGGAAACATTTACGTTACCGCAGCAAAGAAGCTGGTCTCGGATTATGTTGCAGTGGACAATCCCGCAGGACCAAGCGAGGTTTTGATACTCGCGGACGATGCTGCGGATGCGGAGCTACTAGCTCTGGATATGATTGCTCAAGCCGAGCATGACCCGAACTCGAGCAGCGTTTTGATTACCACATCAAAAGAGCTTGGTGCCCAGGTCGTTAGAAATCTCAAGAATCTAAGAATTGAAAGAGCAGAGGCCAGGACTTCCTTAATGAACAATGCCGCAGTATTAATTGTGGATAAACTGGAGCACGGGATAAAATTCTGCAACGAGTATGCTCCGGAGCACCTGCAAATTGTTGTTAGGAAGCCGAAAGCGCTGCTGGATAAAATAAAGAATGCAGGCAGCATATTTCTCGGAGCATATACGCCAGTAGCCTGCGGCGATTACGTAAGCGGTACGAATCACGTCCTGCCCACGATGGGCTATGCCAGAACCTATTCCGGCTTGAGCGTTAACGATTTTGTCAAGTTTATTTCTGTTCAGGAGTTTAGCAGGGGAGCACTTAAAAAAATCGGCAAGAGCATCATAACCCTCGCAGAAGCAGAAGGTCTGCACGGTCATGCCGAGAGCGTGAGAAAGAGGATTGAAATGAGCCCTTTTGAAAAAAGCCCTCGGGGAAAACTACTTGCGTCAGCAAGTACAACCGCGGGTCTCGGCAGAGGAGCGAGGAGTGCAGCGACGAAGCGACGAATGCTGAGGTTATAGCATGCGCAAGTACTCCAACGAAATAACTCCTGAGAATGACGGCAGCGAAGTTAGAATTGCAGGCTGGGTGCACGAAATTAGAGACCTGGGAGGCTTGAGATTCATA
>JACRDW010000078.1 GCA_016212785.1 Methanobacteriota archaeon
TATTCGTTTGCTTCCTCTTTTTCAAAGCCCGGCAGAATACCGACGGTCAATCCCCCGCGCTTCTTTGCCCCGGCTTTTGCTATTTCTTTTCCAACTTCTTCTGCCATTTTGTACAGCTTTCCCTTAGCCTCCCCGCTGCCAATAACTGCTACGGAACCTCGTAATAATACTCGCCTTTCAGCTTCTGTTCTCTGTCTTTCTGGCTTCCCTCTTTATTTGCTCTAGGGCGCCCTGTCTCCGGGTCTCTTCTGAATGTTACTCCTATATCTTTTAGAAATGCATTCATTCCTTCTTTCATTCCCAGAGGCTTGGTCGAAAATCCCTTTATTCCGGGCTCTCCGTAGAATACCATGAGCCTGTCCGAGATATAGTCCGTGAAAAGTACGTCATGGTCGACTATTATTCCTGTCGAGCCTTTCTTCTCCATGACTTTCCTAATCATCCTCGCAACGTTAAGCCTCTGCTCCACGTCCAAATAAGCAGAAGGCTCGTCCAGGAGATATACTTCAGCCTCTCTTCCCAGGCAGGCAGCAATTGCCACCCTCTGCAGCTCCCCACCGCTCAGCTCATTCAGAGCTCGATTGAAAAAATGCTCCAAGTTTAGAGGTCTTGCGATTTCAGACTGGAAGAACGGGTCGCCGAGCTCAAAAAGCTTGCTCAAAGCTTCAAAAACGCTACCCGAGAATTCAGGCTTTATGTACTGGGGCTTGTAAGACACTTTAACCTTTACGTCAACTTCGCCTTTATCCGGGCTTATCACTCCTGCAAGCATTTTAACGAAAGTAGTTTTTCCAGTAGCATTCGGTCCTAGTACTCCGACCACCTCCCCTTTATTTATTTCTCCCCCTTTTACTTCGAGGCTGAATCCGCCGTAGCTCTTTTTTAAGTCCCCGAATTTCAGCAGCACTTCATTTTCCCACGTCAGGGAAGGCGCTCTTACCTCGAATTTCACAGGCTCTGTCCTGAATCTTATGTTTTCCTCTCGCAGATAGCCGTCCAGATAAACGTTGATTCCCTGCCTCACGGTCCTTGGGTGCGAGACTATTCCATAGGCCGCTATTTTGCCATACATCATGGTTACGTAATCTGCGAGGTAGTCAAGGACTATCAGGTCATGCTCGACCACGAGCACCCTTTTCTTCTCAGCAACCTCTCGAATCACCTTAGCGACGTTTAATCTCTGCCTTGCATCTAGGTAGCTCGAGGGTTCGTCGAGTATGTAAATATCAGCTTCTTTTAATAGACACGCAGCAATCGCCACCCTCTGCAGCTCCCCGCCGGAGATGGCAGAGATGCCGCGGTCCAAAATATTTTCAATCTCCATTTTTTTTGCAAGGCTGCGGAGTTCTCCCCTCTCATCGATTTTCTCCAGAAGATTCCCAGCGCTTCCTTCAGCTGTCTGAAGCGTATCGACATACTGCGGCTTGTACGCAGTTTTCATTCTCTTCTCGTATAAAGCATCGAAGTAGTCGTAAAACTGCGTGCCCGAGAAGTATTCCAGAACCTTCTCTTCGTCTGTCTCTTCCAACTCTCCAAAATTCGGGACGATCTCTCCGGACAGTATTCTTACGATTGTCGTCTTTCCTATGCCGTTCTGCCCGATTAATCCTGTAACTGCGCTGTCTCTCGGATAGGGCAATCGGAAAAGTCTGAAGGCGTTCTCCCCGTACTGGTGGATTAAGTCTTTTTTCAACTCGTTGGGCAGACCGACGATGTATATCGCTTCGAACGGACATTTTTTCGGGCAAATACCGCAGCCTGTGCAGAGCTCTTCTGAGATTACCGGCTTGCCCTTCTCCTCAGCAAAAACTATCGTCTCGTCTCCAATTCTTACGCCCGGGCAGTACTTTATGCATTCCTTGGCGCACTTCTTTGGCTGGCATCTGTCGAAGTCAATAACCGCTATCCGCATGATTTACCTTTTATACCTAAATATATAAATGTTAAAATTAATTTTAGTTGCTATGAGCAGCGAAATTTTAACAGAAAAACCTGTGATAAAGCAGGCAATTTGCGTTACGATGCCGGCTTCCGGCAACCCTATTAAAATCCAGGACACCGAGGTGGCCAACTTCCTGCCCCTGATAAACGGCTCTCTAATAACCTGGATTAACTGCACGGTGGAAGATGTTAATAAAGATGCAGAGAAAGTAAGCGTCCTGTTCGGCTTCGAGCCGCATTTGGTACCGACCCTGCTCTCAGGGCACCTCGCTTCTTACGAAGATTTGGGAACCAACCTTGGCTTGATGATGCCCGCGGTTACAGTTGATAAGCTTGAACTCGAAATCAACCCCCTGCTCATTCTCCTCAGAAAGAATCTCATCCTCACAGTTCACAGCGAAAAAGTTCAGCGCCTGGTCAGATTCTCGAGATATGCAGATACTTTTCTAAAAAAAATACCTCCGGAGCTGCCCTGGAACGACAGGCTTTCAGTCGTGCTGACAAGAATAATAGACGAGGACAATGAAAAGAACTTCGAGGGCTTGCGGAGCATAGAGGAGCATGGCGATAGAATAGCGAAGGAGCTCCTGGACCCCACTACCCCCAGAGCTCTTCTAGGCGTTGAAATTTACAATATGAAGCATGCGCTAATCAATTATCTCGACATACTCTGGGCCAGCCTGGACGTCATAAATTCGCTGCGCTATGGCGATGCCGAAATTATTACAGACGACCAGAAATTGCTTGAGAAATTCGGCCTGCTCGCAGGCGACATAAACCGCCACATTGCGCTGAGCGAGCACATGAGCGGAGTACTCGCCAGCGGTCTGGAGGTCCTGCAGAGCATTTACAACAATCAACTGCAGGTACTTAACAACAGAATGGCATTTGTTTTAACATGGCTTACAATTCTCGGCACAGCAATTCTCGTGCCAAATACTCTTGCAACGATATTCGGCAGTCCTTTCAGCCTTGGAACTGGAGACGTTACGTGGTACGTCACATTGCTAATAGTCTCAACGATAATATCCACGTGGCTCGCCTATTTCTGGATCAAAAAGAAGGGCTTAATACCTACAAGAGTGGACTAACTAGTGAATATAGCTGATGCTGGATCTATCGAAATCCCGGACTAACTCTATCTGGAGCTCCTCCGCAGGCTGGAAATCTAGGGGAGAGTAAGCCAAGTTTGGCATAAATTTGCCCAGGTCTTTCGCCATTTGTGTGGCGAGATGCCGCCTTCCAAACAGCTCAAGGCTTATTTGATAAACCATCTTTCGGGTGTACTCTTCGTCGATATTTCCCAACGCATGCAGGTATTCGTGGAGCAGTATGTGAAATGCGTACGGTTTGAAGAGCTTCGGGTCAGTTTCGCTGATTTTTTTCAGAGGCGTTTTGTTCATGACAATTATATTCGAGCCGAATGGATAGAATGCTCCGATTAGATAATTCTCCTGGCTTCCTATTTCTGCCAAGCCCAGGCTGAGTCCGGCTCTTCCTGTCTTGTAAACCTTGCGGACGCCTGTCTTGACCAGCTCGAAAATATCTGCCAGGGTGTTTGCTTCCTCAAGCCGCTGTGCAAAACTTTTTGCCATTTCCATCTCCTTTTCTAACTTTTTGTTATTAAAACATTATCGATTGAAAGGATTATTGTAGAAGGTCTTAAGACCTTCTACCGAAGCCGCAGCAACTGAGTTCACCCTTCTTCCAAGCCTCAAAACATTTTTTTATCCCTTCGCCTTTGGCTTCGATTCTTACCCCCTCATCGGTTTCTACAACTTTTACATCGCAGCAAATCTTTTCCATATCTGTACCTCCTTATATTGTGCATCCAATATATTGGATAACCAATATATAAATTTATCGGTCGCCAAATATTTTAAATACGTTAACCTCGCAGTGGTAAAGCATGAAGAAGAGAAGCCTGCAAATAGAGTGCTGCGACATGCGGGGCATGCTATCGTTTTTAATTCTCTGGCTGTTAAGTAAAAAATCCATGTGTGGTGAGGAAATCGCAAATGAAATAGCTAGGCTGCGGGGCGAGAAGCCTACCCCGGGCACGATTTATCCTGCGCTCAAGCTGCTGGAGGAGAGGAAAGCAATAACTTCTGAAAAGCGGGGGAGGAGGGTAATCTGCCATTTAACTGAAA
>JACRDW010000077.1 GCA_016212785.1 Methanobacteriota archaeon
GAACTGGCAAAGGTTGCGAGAAAGCTGGCAAATGCGAGGATAAATGTGGAATGCATCTACATTCTCGGCAGGGAAAAAGGAACTACAGAAATAGCTCTCAAGGTTGACAAATTAGAAGAGGCGAGAAAAACTCTGAAGCCGCATTTAAGCAAATAGCCGAGACCGTTCAAACTTTTTTTAAATAAATTATAAGTACGATTTCTCCTGAACCTTATTCAGGTGAAATCAAAAATGGCAATATCAATAGCTATAGCATCTGGAAAAGGCGGCGTTGGCAAAACTACCGTGGCGCTCAACCTAGGGGTAGCACTGGCGCAGCTCGGCAAAAACGTTACTATCCTGGACGCAAACGTAGAAGTTGCAAGCATCGGGCTGTATCTGGGCTTGAACGGCTCAAAACCGACGCTGCACAGCGTGCTTGCGGGCGAGGCACAGATAAAGGACGCGATTCACGAAGTCAGCGGAGCTAAAGTTGTGACAGCGGGCATAAGATTGGAAAGCCTGAGAAAGATAGACCTTGGGAAATTCAGAGAATGCGCAAACAGCCTGCTCGAGGATACAGATATACTGCTGATAGACGCTCCCCCCGGTCTCGGAAGCAGCGCAATAACCGCGATTTCAGCTGCGCGGGCAGTCCTTTTGGTCGTTACTCCGGACATAACTTCTCTCTCCGGCGCACTCAAGGCGAAGAGAATTGCGGAACACTTTGGCGCCAGGATACTGGGCGCAGTTATAAACAGAGCAACTAAAGACAAAACCGAGCTCGGTATCGAAGAGATTGAAAAAGTGCTCATGGCAGAGGTCATTGCAGAGATTCCAGAAGACCCTGAGATTAGAAGGGCAGCTGCATTCGGGCAGCCGGCGGTCGCGATGTACCCGAATTCTCCGGCATCGCAAGCATTTAAGAAACTGGCAGGCGACTTGGACGGAATAGAGAGCATAGACGGCGTGGAATACGCTTTATCAAAACCGTTAGTAATCGAAGGAGCGTACGAGGAACAATGATAGACCAACTATTTGAAAATAATGGCATATTTACGCTGGACTCGAATGGAAATTTCAAGTCGTTCGATGCAGAGAAAATACTTGGATACAAAGAGGATGAATTAATTGGGAAACGATTTACTAAGGTGCTACCGAAAAAATTTCTTCCTGCGGCACTTGAGCTCTTTCAAAGGGCAATCAAGAGCAAATCCTCCACAGCGGAAATAGAGTTCTATAACAGAGAAGGAAAACTCGTTGCAGCGGAGATAAAAGGGGTTGCTTTAAGAGAGCACGGAAAAATTACTGGATTCAAATGCGTTGTAAAGAAAGGTGAGAAAAAATGAAAATAATGACGGTGGACGACGAGCCTGATATAAGGTTCATGATTAGAAGAATTTTGGAAAAAGCTGGTTACGAGGTAACAGAAGCCGGGAGCGGTGAGGAGTGCCTTGAAAAGCTGAAAAAAGAAAGACCTGACCTGATTTTGCTTGATGTCATGATGCCGGGTTTGAACGGCTGGGAAGCTTTAAAGAAAATAAGGGCGAAGGAAGAGTGGAAGTCTATACCCGTCGCAATGGTCACTGTTAAATCCCTTTTACCAGAGATGCAGAGCAGAAGCATGGACATAGAGGAGCTCGTCGATTACGTTGAGAAGCCATTCACCGGGGAAGCCCTGCTGAACAGAGTTACGGCCATTTTCGACACAGTCGCAGAAATCGAGAATATGAAGAAGAGGCTCGAGGGCAT
Organism: Methanobacteriota archaeon; assembly: GCA_016212785.1. Classification (GTDB taxonomy): domain Archaea; phylum Hydrothermarchaeota; class Hydrothermarchaeia; order Hydrothermarchaeales; family JACRDW01; genus JACRDW01. The sequence continues at coordinate 1,732 of JACRDW010000077.1, forward strand.
CAGAAAGACGCAGCTCAGTGCAATGATTGAGGAATACGAGACTCAGGCAAAGGCATCGCTCCTGCACAGGAACATAAGGATAACGCTCCAGGAAACCCTGCAGCAGAAGGTATTCAAAGACATAGAGCTCGAGAACGTTATCAAAAACGAGGCAGCGCTGCTTGAGCTCCACAGCAGCAGAAAGAAAGAACTCGAGCAGCTTGCGAAGGCATAAGCTTTTTTTAGTAGTAAGTCATAATATATTGACGTAGGGGGTCATAAGCGTTGGCGAGTCTGACCCCCTACGTCCTGGTCTTAGGGGGTCATAAGCGTTGAAGAGGATAATGGTGGTAGATGACGAGCCAGACATAAGATACCTTTTGAGAAAGATGCTGGAAAAGGAGGGCTACGAGGTAACAGAGGCTAGAGACGGTAGAGAGTGCCTTGAAAAGCTGAAAAAAGAAAGACCTGACTTAATTTTGCTCGACATAATGATGCCGGGCATGTTTGGCTGGGAAGTCTCGAAGAGAATTAAAGAAGACGAAGCAACGAAGTCGATTCCGGTCGCAATGCTCACGGTGAGGACTTCTGAAGAAGACAAGGTAAAGAGCCTGGAGGAATCTCTTGCAGACTGGCACATTTCAAAGCCCATGGACAGAGAGAAGCTGATGGAGACCATAAAGTGGCTTCTGGAAACTCCGCCGAAGAGGTGAAGCATGGGCACAAGCATTGCCGTTGCGTCCGGAAAGGGCGGCGTTGGCAAGAGCATAATAGCTGCGAATCTCGGCATAGCGCTTTCCAAGTTTAAGGTGAGCACGGTTGTTGTGGACGGCAATGTTGAGGGCGCAAGTCTAGGTTTGATAGTGGGTATAAAATCTCCTCCTGCTTCCATTCATGAAGTTCTTTCCGGCAAGAGGAGCATCTATGATGCTGTTGTGGACGCCGGCGGGGTAAAGGTCGTCGTGGGAGAGCTGGCAATTGAGAGTTTGAAGGGCATCGATTTTGAGATTTTTGAGAAAGCTGTTGAAGAACTTTCCAAGAAGTATGAAGTCGTTATAGTGGACTGCCCTCCGGGATTGGGCAGGGATGCCGTAACAGCGCTCTCGGCATGCGAGCAGGTTATTCTCATTTTAACTCCAGACATCAGCGCAGTCTCAGAAGCTCTTAAAACAATTGCGGTTGCGAAGAAGGTGGGGTGCATTATACTCGGAGCGGTGGTAAATAAAACCGGAAGCAAATACGACATACC
>JACRDW010000009.1 GCA_016212785.1 Methanobacteriota archaeon
AGTCTTGCGTTCTTTTCCCTGACTTCATCGATTACTTCCCGAACCGTGTAGCACTCGTTGCCGGGCTGGAAGCCGCTCAGGAGCGCAGAGGCGTCTAGGATGAGCTTCATAGCCTCTCTCTTACTTTCCTGTAAAAGTCTTTCCGCAGCCTAATGAAATATGCTTTATTTTCCGAGATTGCGAAGCTTACATTGTCGTCATAGCTCAACTTTTTCCTGCGCTCTCCGTCTATTACAACTACTGCCCCTCTTCCGGGCTTCATGAGCTTTACTTCTACCTCTGAGTCCTGCGGCACTATTAGGGAATGCGCTCCCCTCTCAACTGGGCAGATTGGAGTTATTACGAGGCAGTTTACTCTTTCGTCCACTATTGGACCACCGCAGGAGAAGGAATAAGCAGTCGAACCCGTGGGAGTGGCGATTATAAGTCCGTCTGCTTTTATTATCCCTGCATTCTCCCCGTCCACAGAGACCTGCAGGTGAAGCATCTTAACCGGAGCAGAGGTAATTACAACAGCTTCGTTCAGAGCATCTCCTATTTTTTTGCGGTTAATCTCAACCCGCAGTTTAGCCCTCTCCATAACTGCATAATCTCCGCTCAGCAGCCTGTCTGCGGCAGCCCTCCATTCCCCCGGATTAACCTCTGTAAGAAAGCCCGTCGTGCCGAAATTTATGCCGAGAACGGGCACCTGTTTATTTCTAACCAGAGAAACTGCCCTCAAAATGGTTCCGTCCCCGCCTATCGCGATTACTGCATCGCCGGCGGCATCATCGTAGCGTACTTTAATGTTTCTCGAGGCAAGATAGCCTTCGATTTTCTCAGCCAGTTTCAGCGGCTCCTTCGAATCCTTAACCACGAGACTTATTTTCTTCATTATTCTAAAATTACCGCCTGTTACATAAATATTTATATAACTTCAAGAACTTTTTTATGCAGCTTTTCATTCGCGCTCGCCACGATTGAAAGTGTATTCACTTCGTGTATGCTTGTTTTTAGAGCCTTGCCGGACTCGTCCGAGACGACCCCTCCCGCTTCCTCGAGAATTAACTTTCCCGCTGCTACGTCGATGTTTCTCAGGCAGCCGCGCAGGTCGACGAGACCTTCGTAGTCTCCTCTCGCAGCATAGCAGAGCTCGAGCGCAATGCTTCCGAGCGCCCTTACTCCCTTCAGCTTTTGCAGCAGTCTTATTTCCCTTATATTTTTTTGGAGATAAATGCAGAGAGTACTCGTAGTTAAATCCTCCCTCTGCGAGGTACTTATATTTTTACCATCGCAGGTAGATTTTTTTCCCTTCGCAGCTTCAAATACTTCGCCTGTGGCCAGGTTTTTCACCAGACCGAATTCGATGTCCTGCAAAGTTGCGCTGGGCTTGTATCTTGCGAAAGCTATTGAAATGGAATAAATAGGAATATTGTGGGCGGCATTGAAAGAGCCGTCCACAGGGTCGAGAACGCATATGTATTTGGGAGTCTCGCCGAGCATGACTCTGCCGGATTCTTCGCTCACTACCAGCATGGGTATCTCTGTTTCTGAGAGCAATCTTAGTACCGTCTCTTCCGCAGCCGCATCGATTTTCTCGCCCCTTGCGACACCTATTAGCGGTTTAACAGCGGCTTGAACTTCACTTGCTATTTCCCTGCATATATCCAGCATAAAGAAAAGATATATAAATCCTCGACTTATAAGTCTACTGCCATGAATACGAAGGTCGTTGAGGTCAAGGAGTTAAAAGTGGGAAAGTTTGTTATGGTAGACGGCGAGCCCTGTAAGGTAATGAGCATACAAACCGCGAAGACAGGAAAGCACGGCTCAGCAAAGGCAAGAGTCGAGGGAATAGGAATTCTTGATAACCGGAAGAGGAGCTTTGTAAGTCCTGTTGAAGCGAAGATAGAGGTGCCTATACTGGAGCGAAAGTCTGCTCAAGTGCTTGCATTCATGGGAAATGTTGTTCAGCTCATGGACTTGGATACTTATGCAACCTTTGAACTTCCGAAGCCGAGCCCGGAGGAGATTGAGGGCACTCTGGTGGAGGGAGCGGAGGCCGAGTACATAGAAGTGGTGGGCAAGAAGAAAATAGTGCGAGTAAGGTAAAATGTTTTCTTCTCCTTTCACGTTCGGAAGGCGGGAATTGAAGTTAAGCGAGGCGAAGTACGCTTTTCTGGGAATACCCTACGACAGCAGCGAGAGCTACCGAGCGGGCTCCAGATTTGCGCCGAATGCGGTAAGAGAGTCTTCCAGAGAAATCGAGGACTACGACTTTCTCGAGGATTTTGACTTACTGGATATAAAGCTCTGCGACCTCGGCGACGTTGACGTAAGCTTTGGAAACTTCAGCGAAACTCTGATGCGGGTTAAAGACTGCGTCAGAGAAATTCTAAAGAACATGGCAATACCTGTTTGCGTGGGCGGAGAGCACACAATCTCTTACTGCGTGCTCAGCGCCTACGAGAAAAAGCCGTTTTTTCTAGCCTTTGATGCGCACCTCGACTTCCGCAGAGAATACCTCAACGAGAAATTTTCCCATGCCTGCTCTGTGAGGAGAGTCGGAGAGCTCATCGGATATGAGAACATTCTTGTTGTAGGGGTGAGGAGCGCAGACAAAGAGGAGCTGAAAGACGCAAAGAAGCTCGGTCTGAAATTTATAGATTTCAAGAGCTGCGACGATAAGCTGCACGAGAAAATAGTAAAAATCGTTAAGGGAAAGGAGGTCTATCTCTCATTGGATATGGACGTTTTCGATCCGAAGGAGGCGAGGGGCGTTTGCAACCCGGAGCCGCCCGGAATTAGCTACTCGCAATTCGTAGATTGCCTGGGCTTTCTGAGACATACGAAGCTCGTGGGATTTGACTTGGTCGAGGTTGCACCACCCTACGACAGCTATACCCAAATCCTCGCCGCAAAGCTTATTTTCAAAGTTTTGTTAAAGAACGAGGTGAGATAAATTGGAGTGAAACGGAAAATGGAGCAGATAACGGTTATTGTGGAAAACAGACCCGGAGCTCTCGCAGATGTTTGCGAAATTCTGGGCAGGAACGGCATTAACATCAGGGCAATCTCGGCTGAAGCCCTTGGCGAAGGGGGCATAATAAGGCTGATAACCGAGGATGCCGAATCCGCGAAGAGGGCGCTCGGAAGCGCCTGGTACAAATTCATAGTATCTGAAGTGCTTCCAATCAAGCTACCCGACAAACCAGGAGAACTGGCAAAGGTTGCGAGAAAGCTGGCAAATGCGAGGATAAATGTGGAATGCATCTACATTCTCGGCAGGGAAAAAGGAACTACAGAAATAGCTCTCAAGGTTGACAAATTAGAAGAGGCGAGAAAAACTCTGAAGCCG
>JACRDW010000082.1 GCA_016212785.1 Methanobacteriota archaeon
ACCGAGATTAGGCGGCTCCGGCGGTGGGCATCCCTCAGCCGCAGGTGCGAGAATACTGTTGAATAAAGTCGATGAATTTACGGACGTATTAGCTAGGGAAATTTCTGCGCTGATTTGAACTTGCAATCTTCAGTGAGAAAGCATTCCTCACATTTCGGCTTTACAGGCTTGCACACATTCCGCCCGAACTTTACAAAAAGCTCGTTTATGTCCAGCCAGAACTTCTGCGGAATAGTTTTTCTTAGAGCTTCCTCAGTCTGCTCAGGCGTTTTTGTAGCCACTAAACCGAGTCGGTTTGAAATTCTATGCACGTGGACATCGACTGGAATAGCATCCTTCCCGAAGCCGTAAACCAGAACGCAGTTCGCTGTTTTTCTTCCAACTCCAGGCAGCTTTAAAAGCTCATCAATTTCGCTTGGAACTCTGCCGCTATACTTCTCAGCAATGATTTTTGAAACTTCCTTTATTCTCCTTGCTTTTGTGATGTAGAATCCAGAAGGTTTAATCAATCGTTGGACTTTTTTCAGAGGCGCACCTGCAAGCTCGCTGGGGGTTTTATACTCGGCAAAGAGTTGATTCGCTGCTCTAATTGTGTTCTCGTCTTTCGTGCGCTGGGATAAGATTGTTGAAATCAGAACCACGAAAGGGTTGCTCTTGTAGCGCGCTAGCGCAGTCTTTCCCTTCAGCACGCTTACGATTCTTTTGATTTTCTGCATTTTTTCAGTCATTGGGATGCCTTTATTATTCCATACGATATATTTAATTCTATGCAGTTTGTTAAAAAGCCTTTCACAAGAGACGTCAGTCTCGGCTGCCTTGAGGATTACGTCAGGGAGTGGTTCCTGCGCAACTTCAGGGAGCTCACTCCGCCGCAGGAATACTCCTTCAAGCTCGTTTCGCAGGGGAAAAACGTAATCGTTACCGCACCTACGGGCTCTGGAAAAACCCTCGCAGGTTTCATGGCTATTCTGAGCGAGCTATTTAAAATGGGGGAGCGGGGCGAGCTCACAGACAGCGTTTACTGCATTTACATCTCCCCGCTCAAGGCGTTGGACAACGATGTTAAGAAGAACCTTGTCGCACCGCTGACCGAGATAAGAGAGATAGCAAGGGAGATGGGAAGAGCCCTGCCGGAAGTCAGAATTGCAGTTCGAACTGGAGATGTTCCTCCCGAAGAAAAGCAGAAGCAGTTAAAGCTGCCTCCGCACATCCTGGTAACAACTCCGGAGAGCCTTGCAGTTCTGCTCAACGCCCCAAAATTCGCTGAAAATTTAAGAACTGTGCGCTGGGTTATAATCGACGAGATTCACGAGCTTGCGAACAACAAACGTGGAGTGCATCTCAGCCTTTCAATCGAGCGCCTTCGAAAGCTCGTTGGAAAAGAGTTCGTGCGCATAGGCTTGGGCGCAACATTGCATCCCCTCGAAGAGGCTGCGAAGTTTTTGGTCGGCTATAATGGAGCAAAGCTGCGGGACTGCAAGCTCGTGGACGTCAGCTGGTACAAGCCCTATGATTTGAAGGTCATCTGCCCAGTTAAGGACGCGGTGCATTCTTCTGCAGAAGAGCTAAACGCCGCTCTGTATAAGCTTTTAGACAAACTCGTCTCAGCGCATACCACGACGCTGATTTTCACAAATACGCGGAGCGGAACAGAGAGAGTAGTATTTCATTTGAAAGACAGGTGGAGCGAAAAATATACCCACGCGACTATAGGAGCCCACCATGGCTCGCTTTCGAGAGAGACCCGCCTTGAGGTCGAAGATAGGCTGAAGCAAGGCTTGCTCAGAGCAGTTGTCTGCTCGACTTCTCTCGAGCTCGGCATAGACATCGGCTACATAGACCTCGTAGCGCAGATAGGCTCCCCGAAGAGCGTTACCAGAGCGGTGCAGCGCATTGGCAGGAGCGGGCACAAGTTTAAAGACATTGCGAGGGGAAGGATAATCGCATTAGACAGGGACGACCTCGTTGAGTGCGCAGTAATGCTGCGCTGCGCAAGGGAGCGCCGCCTAGATAAAATTCAAATCCCGAAGCACTGCCTCGACATTCTTGCGCAGCACATCGTGGGCATGGGTTTGAATAAGAAATGGAGCGTAGACGAGGCTTTGAAGGTTATCAGAGGGAGCTACTGCTACCACGAGCTGAGCAAGAAAACATTTATTTCCCTGCTTCACTACCTCGCAGGGCACTATGCAGAGCTCGAGGACCAGCACGTTTACGGAAAAATCTGGTTCGATGAAAAAGACGAAGTTTTTGGAAAGCGGGGCAAGTACACCCGGGTAATCTACTACCTGAACATAGGAGCAATTCCTGACGAGGTGAAAATCGATGTTTATAAACTGCCCGAAAGGCAGTACATAGGGGGCATTGAGGAGGGATTTTTAGAAAGGCTTCGAGCTGGAGATATCTTCGTTCTGGGCGGCAGGCTTTATAAGTTTCGCTTCGCAAGAGGCATGCGCTGCTATGTTGAAGGCGTTCCTAAAGAAGCAGTGCCAACAATTCCTGCATGGTTCTCTGAGATGCTCCCCCTGAGCTTTGACCTTGCGCTGGAAGTTCAAAAGTTTAGAGCCGAGATGAAGGAGAAGCTGAAGAAGGGCGAGAGCAGGGCAAGAATACTCTCTTGGCTGAAGGATAATTATCCTCTAGATGAATATTCCTCAAATTCCATTTACGAATACTTCGCAGAGCAACATTTGTACAATAAGATACCTTCGCAAAATGAAATTCTAATAGAGAAAACCTACGACCTCGAGGGCAGGAAGTTTTTGGTATTCCACTCACTCTTCGGTAGACGCACCAACGATGCACTTTCAAGAGCTATCGCTCTTCTTCTGTCAGAGCAGATAAAGCACAGCGTGGGCGTAATAATAAGCGACAACGGCTTCGCGCTGCTTGTTCCAAAGGAGCGCAGGCTGAGTGTTGAAAAATTGCTAAAAGAGCTGCTCGGATGCGATTTAGAAGAACTTCTCAAGAGCAGCATCCGCAGGACAGAGCTTATGAAGCGGCGCTTTCGCCACTGTGCAGCTCGAAGCTTTCTCGTGCTCCGCAACTACAAGGGCTACAAAATAAGCGTCAGCAGGCAGCAGATGAGCTCGCAGACGCTGCTCAGAGTTTGCGAGGAAGTGGATGCAGATTTTCCAGTTGTTCAGGAAACTTATCGAGAGATTCTCCAGGACATCCTCGACATAGACAAAGCAAAGGAAGTAATAGACTGGCTTAGAGAGGGCAAAATAGAAGTCGAGACAATCGAGACCGAAATACCCTCCCCATTCGCCCATAATCTCATAGTACTGGGCGAGGCAGATGTTATACTCATAGAAGACCGCAAGCGGCGACTGCTTGAGCTGCATGAGGCGGTAATGCGCAGGATTAAATAAACTCCTCTTCTATTTTAACCAGCTCGCTGCCGAGCATCTCAAGCGTCTTGCGCCTGTCCTCGCTGCTCATTCTTGTGAAGCAGTTGCGCACCAGCGCCGGCACCATTTCCTGCACCACTTGAGCAACCCCGCCGCTTTCCATCTCGCACATCGCATCCCTCACCACCGCAGGCATCGTTTTGCCCATCAATTCTACCAGTCTGTCGCTCTTAATATCCTCGAACATCAGCGGCATGGTTTTTACAATTATTTTCTCCTTTTCTTCTGCGCTCAGCCTGCCTATATACGAGCTTATTATCCTGTCCATCAAACTCATGGCCTCACCTTCTGCACTCCTTGCATACGTTCAGGGCAAAGATTAATATTTCGGTGCGTGTAAAAATTCCTGCACAAGCCTAATACACTCTGATAGAGCTCTGCTTATGCTGTTGCCTCTCCCTTTCGCCCCAGCTGCGCCCGTGTGCCCGCCTCCGCCTCCGTTTATAAATTCTCCGATTTTCGGCATTATATCTCTCCCCAGATTAATTCCAGTTTTTTTGATAAAATTCGAGGATGCCCTTGCGCTTATCTGCACTTCATTTTTTTTCACCGAACCCACGAAGGCGCAGTCTGCACCGAGAAGCGCAAGCGCTCTGGCAGCGGAAGCGCCGAATGAGCTGACTTCGGAGGTTACTAAAACAAAATCCATGACTCTGTAGAGCTCCATCCTCTGTGCAGCTTTCAGGTGCGCAATTTTCTTGGAAAAGTCTTCCGAGACTTCTAAAAGAGACAATGCTCTTTCGTAGTCAGCATTCGTCTTCTCCAGAATTTCACTAACCATTTTGATTGTTTTTTTAGTTGCGAATTTCAGGTGCGCAGAGTCTGCGAGGATGCCTATCAGCAGAGCGAATCCAATTCTGCCGCTGATTTTTAACTTCATTTTTTTCAAAATTGTATAGACGATTTCAGAGCTGGA
>JACRDW010000081.1 GCA_016212785.1 Methanobacteriota archaeon
AGCTTAAGAAACTCTGGAAGAACGAGCGCTCGTGGAGAATGGCGAGGGAAATCGCTTCTTATTTCACTTCTTTAAATAAAAACGAAAAAGAAGCACTCCGTGCTTGGGCAGGAAATGCTGATTTAAAAAACTGGAGAAGCGACGCAATTGGAAGAATCAAAGGAGTCGGAATAAACACGTTTCAGTACTTGAGAATGATGGGGGGCGCGGATACGGTAATGCCAGACAAAATCGTTAAAAGGGTGATAAACAAAATTTTGAGAGATGCAGGAAGAAAACCTGTCGGAGAAGACATAGCTTTCATTGAAGCTGTGCATGAAATATCAAAGGAAACGGGCTACAGAGCAATCGAACTCTGCTGGATGACATGGCTTGTGCAGTCTGAGGGAGGGAAAATCAGAAGCGAGAAATATGCGAAGGTGCTGCCGAGGATTTAAACGCTTCATTATTCATACCTCAGCGCTTCCACAGGGTCGAATCTTCGCCGTAGGGGCTCCGCCCCTAACGGATTACCCTATGTTTACGGTATTGTTCTGCAATATTGTGAAGTGAGCGAAGCGAGCTTTTATTTTCCGTCAACGCTTTTGGAGCGAAGCGACAAAAGGGTTGCTACTCATACCTCAGCGCTTCCACAGGGTCGAGCTTCGAAGCCCTGTACGCTGGATAGGCTCCTGAGACGCAGCCGATGAACAGGGAAAAAAATATTGCGCCGAGCATCATCTGCTGTGTTATGACCGTCGTAAAATTCCCGCCGATGTAGAGCCTGCCTGCGTACTCGATTATTTTCGAGATAACAGCTCCGAGCAAGATTCCAATAGTACCGCCGGTAATTCCTACCAGTGCTGCCTCGATTAGAAACATGCCCAGTATAAGAGAATTCGTTGCTCCAGTAGCCTTCATAACTCCGATTTCTCGAGTGCGCTCCATGACGCTCATGAGCATCGTATTCATGATTATAACTCCGCCCACGAGTATTGAAACAGAAGCTATGCCTCCTAGTACAAAGGAGACTATCGTAGTTATCTTAGCCACCTGCTCTGCCATCTGCCTTGAGGTAATTACGTCAAAGTCCTTTCCCCCCCGCATTTTCTCAAGGTTGTCTTCTATTTTTTTCGCAGCCTGCTCTACGATATTTCCGCTGTCGCAGAGAACAAACATTCCTGTTATTTCGTCATATGCGCTGAATAGCGTCCGGACTTTCTGCAACGGCATGAACATTATAGTATCCCTGGGGTTGTTTCCACTCTCCTCGAAGATTCCGACTACGCTGAAGCTCCTGCCCTCTATCTTTACGCTGTCTCCGACTCTAATCTCCCTGCTGAATACGTCCTTGGCAGCTCTGTAGCCCAGTACTACGCCGTCTTCATAGTCTCTGAAGAGCCTTCCCTCTTTTATGCTGTACATCTTAGAAAACACAGCCGATGCCTCGCTTTCCACTCCACGAATCGAGACGGTCTGCTTTTCGCTTTTGTATTCTACCACAGCAGCCTTCAGCAAAACAGGATATGCTGCCTTCACCCCCGGAGTATATCTCACATCCTGGAGCTGCGAGTCTGTAAAAGGAACCGTACCTGCGGGAGGACCAAAAGCATGCGCTCCGAAGCCGCTTGGAAAAATAAAAATAACGTCCCCTCCCATTTTCCCAATTTCTTTGTTGATTGATACCCGCATCCCCTCGCCTATCGAAACCATTGCAATTATGACCGCAATGCCAACAATCATTCCAAGCAGGGTTAGAAAAGTTCTGGTTTTTTGCTGCGAAAGACTTCTAACCGAGTAGATTAAATACTCCCTCATGCTCCCCTCCTCAGCGCTTCCACAGGGTCGAGTTCCGAGGCCTTGTACGCCGGATAAATCCCGGAAATTATGCCAACTACGAAAGCGAATGCCAACGCTGAGAGTGCCATTTCTGGAGTAACGGTGGTATAGAGAATGCCCTGACCCAAGTACTTGCTTGCGGCTATGTTTATTGCTTTTGAAATTGCGTATCCGAAGAGTACGCCGATGCTGCCGCCAACTGCTCCTATCATTCCTGACTCGAACAGAAAGATGCGCAGGATATGCTCTCTGGAAGCTCCAACAGACTTCATTATACCTATTTCAACGGTGCGCTCGAGGACGTTCATAACCATCGTGTTTGCAATACCGATGCCCCCGACCGCAAGGGAAACCGCAGCAATGCCCCCGAATACTATCTGTATTATTTTGAAGGTTTCTCCCACTTGCTCCACGATCTGTTTCGGAGTAAGTACCACGAAATTTTTCTCTCCCAGGCGCTTTTCCAGCACATCTTCTATTCGCATCGCAACCTGCTCGATGTTGCTTCCTTCCTTAATTCTAACTATTACAATGGTAATCTCTTTTTCCTTGCCCATTAGCTGCCGCAGCTGGTCTATATCAGCATATATCGCATAGTCGCTGTCCCTGTCTCCAGTTTGCTTGAAAATCCCCACAACCTGGAAAGGATGCTCCTTTATGTACAAGGCATTCCCTACGCTTACTTCTCTTTCAAAAAAATCGTCGTGAATTCCATATCCTACGGTTATCTTGTTTTTATCTCCCTTTCCAATCCAGCGGCCTTCCAGAAGGTCATATCCGCTTGTGCCGGCAAAAGTTTTTTCGGCCTTCTCCGGGTCAAGCCCCCAGACTGTGCCTGTCTTTTCTTCACCCCTGAACTTTACATTTGTCGAAACGCTGTACAGAGAAGAAACCAGGGAAACGCCCATCACACCGTCGATGGCATCTGCGTCAGCATCAGTAAGTTCTTTGGTTCTTCCGCCGAGAACTTGCGGAGTGCTTACTATGAGCTTATCGGTACCGAGAACCTCGAGTTGCTCCTCAAGCGAAACTTTCATTCCCGTACCTATGGATATCATCGAAACCACGGCAGCGATTCCTATTATGACGCCGAGCAGCGTAAGGAAGGTTCGAAATTTTCGATGCGAGAGACTCTTGAGAGAGAGCAGGGCATAGTCAATCATTTTCCGACCTCTATTCCTTCTATGAGTCCGTCCCTGAGCTTTATCATCCTCTGGGCTCTTCTGGCATATTCAAGCTCGTGAGTTACGATTAAAACAGTCCTTCCCTCAGCGTTAAGCTTCTGGAGCAGGTTTATTATCTCCTCTCCTGATTTCATGTCCAGGTTACCAGTAGGTTCGTCTGCAAGGATTATCTCAGGGTTGTTTGCAAGCGCTCTCGCTATCGCAACCCTCTGCCGTTCTCCACCCGAAAGTTCAGTAGGCTTGTGCTTCAGCCGGTGCTCGAGTCCAACTGCTCTGAGCAGCTCACCAGCTCTGCTGGTGCGCTTTGCCTTTACTACGCCTGCAAACCACATTGGAAGTTCCACGTTTTCCAGCGCATTCAGTCGAGGAATGAGGTTGAACTGCTGAAAAACGAAGCCTATTTTTTTTCTCCGCATTTCGGCAAGTTTATCCTCGCTGAGCTTTGAGACATTTTTTCCATCCAGATACACTTCTCCACGGGTGGGTCTGTCGAGGCAGCCTATGAGGTTCATTATGGTGCTCTTTCCAGAACCAGATGGGCCCATTACCGAAACGAACTCCCCCTTATATATTTCGAGGCTAATGCCGTGAAGCACGGGCACCTGTACTTTGTCCATGGTATATATCTTGCTGACGTTTTCGAGCCTGACTATTTCCATAGGCATCATTCGCTGCGGCGTCTTTTTATAAGGTAAACTAGGCTGAGCAAAATCACAGCTCCAGCACCTATCCATGCGTACGGAACCGTCTTCGGAGCTTCTGCCACAGCCAGGCCGAAGTGTTTCTTTTCGAAATGCTCCATACCAAGCTCGTCCAGATAGGATATCTGCATTTCCACGTCATAGCTCCCCGGTTCCGCATCTTTTGCAACGGTTAAATCAAAAATCGCAGTCGAGGTATCGTCCTGCTTCAGCGAGCCCAGAAATGAGGTGCGCTCCCCGGTAAATTCTTTCATCGCCGCAAGCTGAACTTTTACAGCCTTCGCATCCTGCTTTCCAACGTTTTCAACCTGCGCCGAAAGCGCAAAATCTTTGCCTGGGTAGAGCTTCGTGGGTGAGGTAGTTACTCCTGCAATTTCCAGGTCAACTTTGCCACGCTCGCTGACATACACTTCAAAATTTTTCTCGATTATTTTTCTAACGCCACTTTCATCTAAGTAAGATGTTTGCAGGGAAAAATCATATGCCTTGCTGGCGGCATCTTTCGAGACCTTTAGGTTATATGTCGCAGCCGAGGTTTTATCTTTCTCTAGAGTACCTATGAATGCAGTGCGCTCTCCTGTAAATTCCTTCAGGAAAATAAGCCTTGCTTCAATTGCCCTTGCCTTGTAAGTCCCTGTGTTCTCGATTTTTGTCGATAGATTGAACTCGGAGTCGGCATATATTCTCGATGGCAAGGTAGAAACGCTTGCAATATTAAGTGCAGGTGCTCCATACAGAGTTATTCCGAAATACACCGTCTGGTTCTGCTCTTTTCTTACGGCGTCTTCCCAGATTAGCTTCAGAGGCACGCTGTAAGTACCAACCGAAGCATTTTCATCTACACAAACAGGATACTGGAGCATTATTTCAGCAGCTTGGAGTACTAGTCCAAAATATTCATACGACGCCTGCGCAACATCTGCCCGTGTAAGATATTTCTTAGAAGGTCCAACTGCCCTTATTGGGGACTTGCTGTCAGGGTCAAGAATCGCTCTGAGATAGGCAGCATATTCCGAGCCAAGGTTTTTCAGCGTTATATTCAGGGTCGTGGTTTCCCCCGGCGTAACCTGCTTTGGCGCTACGTCAGTTACATAAAAATCCGCCCCGACCGCATAAACAGCCGGCAGCATCACGATAGCGAGAAAGAGCACTATTATTTTCATACAGCACCTCCTATAGTTTTATTCAGCCACTCTAATTCAGTTTTCACGTGCATTATCCCGCGCTCAATCGCAGAGAATCTATGCCTCGGCAAAATTTTTTTCAGAGTTTCTCCTTTCTCCGTCAGATGCGCCAGAAGCCTCTCATTTCCCTGCTTCTTCTGTATAAGCAAATCCTTTATTTCTTCGCTGCCCAGATAATCAAGGAAGAATAGGTGCAGGGTGAATTCGTCTCTTACGTGCACTTCTTTCTTAATTCGCTCTTTCAGAATTTTTCGAAATTCCCTGCGGCCTTCTTCAGTAATTTCGTATACTATTTTGCCCCTCGGCTCAGAAACCTCTCTCCTTGCAGCGACTAAACCCTCTTCCTTCAACTTTTTCAGCACAGGGTAAATCGAGCCGTAGTTTATCATCCAGAATACAGGCATCCTGGTCTCGAAGTACTGCTTGAGCTCATAGCCGTGCATGGGTTTTTCCATCAATACTCCGAGCACCGCAAGCTTTGCAAGGGACATATATCAAATTGATATATATCAAACTTATATATCTTTCGGTAAATTTATGAGCCATGCCTTCTTTCGATATTAGCATGATAATTCCACTTGCAGCCGTAGCGATCGTGCTTCTGGCTGTAATTTACCTTACGAGATACTATTACAGAGACCTGCTCTTCGGTCCTCCAGTAGACTTTGATGGAGACAGCTATGTCGAGATAGGTCTCTATCCAGGCAACTGCAGAGCGGCGCTCGTTTTTACCTGCGACGACGTGAATGCAATGACGAAGCCTGAGAAAGTTGTTAAAGTCCTAAACGTTCTTGATAAATACGAAACAAAGACTGTTTTTTTCTTAATTCCTTTTTTTAAAGGACGCTACATGATGGTGAAGGATTCAGAAGTTGTGAAGGTTTTAAAGGAAGCAGAGCAGAGGGGACACGAGGTTGCGCAGCACGGACTAACGCACGCTACGGTAAGGAGGAGAATGCTGTTCCTCGGCTGGGGCAAGGAGCTTGGCAGCCTGCCCTACAGCGAGCAGAAAAGAAGAATAAAGAAGGGCAGGAAAATACTGGAGCTGGCTGGATTTACAATTCACGGCTTCCGCTCTCCCGCTTTTTCTGCGAGCATTGATACATTAAAAGTCCTGGATTCTGAGGAATTTTTGTACACCTCGGATACGCGGATAAGACCAATCATGCTCATGTCGAACAAGCGGTTCTGCGAATCGCTGTACTATCCATATCATCCCGGCGGTTTAGGAATTCTGGATTTTACGAACAACGGAGACTACTTCTGGGGCTATACAAAGCTTGGCAGGGAGGATTTGAGGAGCCTCAAGCACAGGTTTAACAAGTTTTATGAGCGCAGGGGAGCGTTTGTGCTGCTCTCACACATCGAGCCGCTCAGCAGGGGAAAGGGGCTTAAAATTCTGGAAGAGTTTTTGAAATATACGCAAACCAAAAGCCTGTGGAAGCCGAACCTGCGAGAGCTTGCGGAGTGGTGGAATGCGAGAGAAGCGCTGTTCGCAGTTTCCGAAATAAAAAAGAACACTCTGCTCATAAGACTCGAGAAGAGCAGCGACTACACTTTAAAAAATCTTACAATAAAATTCAAACCCAACATTCCTGCCCAGAGCTATGAAATCCTAGACGCTAATGGAGCCCTGCTCAAGAAGGGAAAAATTTCAGAAAGTGTTGTGCTGCTGGACGTATAAATATATATAAAAAACAGTAAAGAAAGGGATTCATAATGTTCAAATTGCGCTGCATCAAATGCGGGAGGGAGTACTCCCAAAAAAAGATAATATACACCTGCGAGTGCAAAGGCTTGCTTGAAGTTGTTCTTGATTTAGACTCGATTAAGGTAAAAAAAAGAGATTTTCAAAAGCGCAGCCCTGGTGTTTGGCGCTACAGAGAATTTCTGCCGGTCGCAGGCAGGATAATCTCTTTGCAGGAGGGCGGCACTCCTCTTTATAAGGCGGAAAACCTCGGAAAGAAAATCGGTGTTAGAGAGCTTTACATCAAGAACGAGGGAGCAAACCCGAGCGGCTCTTTCAAAGACAGGGGAATGACGGTCGGGGTTACAAAGGCTTTAGAGCTTAAGGTAAAGGCAGTTGGCTGCGCTTCTACCGGCAACACCTCCGCTTCGCTTGCAGCTTACGCAGCAAGGGCAAATCTCAAGTGCTTTGTCATACTGCCTGCTGGAAAAATCGCGCTCGGAAAACTTGTCCAGGCAATTCTGCACGGCGCAACGGTCGTAGGTATAAAGGGAAACTTCGATGCTGCGCTGAAGCTGATAACAGAAGCAAGTTTAAAATTTAACGTTTATCTGCTGAACTCGATAAATCCCTGGCGATTGGAAGGGCAGAAAACAGAAGCGTTTGAAATCGCAGAGCAGCTGAACTGGGAGGTGCCGGATAGGGTCATTGTTCCGGTCGGCAACTGCGGCAATATTTCTGCAATCTGGAAGGGATTCAAGGAGTTTTACGATTATGGCTTTGTGAATTCCCTTCCACAGCTGGCTGGAATTCAGGCTTCCGGAGCAGCACCGGTTGTTAATGCTTTCAAGAAAGGTTTAGACGAGGTTTCTCCAATCGCTAATCCAGATACGATTGCAACCGCTATTAGAATCGGTGCACCGGTTAACGCTCCCAAAGCGCTGAGAGCTGTAAGAGAGTCTAATGGCATGATGGAAGACGTTTCAGACGAGGAGATAATTACAGCTCAGAAGCTGTTAGCTAGAACCGAGGGCATAGGCGTCGAGCCTGCTTCAGCAGCCTCAGTCGCAGGCTTAATCAAGCTTCTAAACAACGGCAGCATAGGAAAGGACGAGAAAATAGTCTGCGTAGTAACGGGACATGCGTTAAAAGACCCTGAGATGATATTCAACAAATACGAAAAGCCTCTTGAGATTGAACCAACGTTAGCCGAGCTAGAAAAAATTATAAAGTCGTGAAGCAGAACATAAATTTCCTATGCTATAAAACAGCTTTTGGCATACGGATTTCTCGAATAGAAAAACTTAAATAGTTTTAATTTTAATAGCGTTATTATGGAATATCTAGAAAGGATGCTATTTGGGGAAGTTAAAAAATGGATACATAGACGGGAGATTATAGCCATCAAAGGGCCAAGACAGTCTGGAAAAACCACCCTGCTCGAAATGTTAAAAAATTGGCTCGAAAAAAAAGGAACAAAAAACATAGTGTATCTGAGTTTTGAGGACAGGGATAATCTGGAGAAATTCGAGCTGGACCCAAAGGCTTTTATTAAGAGTTTTATAGAGAGCGAAAGAAAGAGATATTTTATTCTTATAGACGAAGTCCATTATTGCAAGGATGTCGGCCAGAAATTGAAGTTGTTGTACGACACATTTAAAAACGTAAAGTTCATTATAACGGGCTCTTCTTCCTTGGAAATCACCTCAGAAACTGCAAAGTTTCTGGTGGGGAGGGTTTTTTCATTCGAGTTGTTGCCTTTCAGCTTCTACGAATTCCTGAATGCAAAGGATAAGAGGCTCACACGGGTTTTCCTCGAAAAACACAAACAAATAGAAAGGTTCGTTATGGATGGGAAGAATTTCAGAATTCCGTCGTCTGACATCTTCGTTAAGGATATAATGAAATATCTTGAGGAATTTTTAATTTTTGGTGCTTATCCCGAGGTTATCAAGGCAAAAAACGATGAGGAGAAGAAAATTGTTATAAAGAATATTTTCAACACCTACCTGGAAAAGGACATAGTTTCATTTCTCCATATAACCGATACGATAAAATTTAAAAAACTAACAGCGCTGCTTTCTTCACAGGTGGCAAAGTTAATCTCGTATGAGAAATTGGCGGTTTCCAGCAAGAGCTATTTTAAGGAAATTATCAGATTGCTGGATATTCTTCAGCAGACATACGCTATAAGGCTTATCAGACCATTCTATAAAAATTTGGTGACAGAGCTGAGGAAAAACCCAAAGGTCTATTTCATAGATTATGGCTTGAAGAACTATGCAATTAATAATTTTGCTCCGTTGGAA
The DNA here is from genome assembly GCA_016212785.1 of Methanobacteriota archaeon. Taxonomy (GTDB): domain Archaea; phylum Hydrothermarchaeota; class Hydrothermarchaeia; order Hydrothermarchaeales; family JACRDW01; genus JACRDW01. The sequence goes on from JACRDW010000081.1 coordinate 8,884, forward strand.
ATAAGACAGGAGCGTGGAGAGCTGGCAGAAAATTTTGTCCTGAACGAACTGGGCCTTATGGTGAACGAGAAGTTTTTCATCAATTTCTGGCGCACAACTGCCAAAGCAGAAGTAGACTTTATCCTGAGTAAAGGAGATGAAACAATTCCTGTTGAGGTCAAGTTTGAGGAATTAAAAAAACAAAAAATAGGAAAGAGTTTGTTCAGTTTCATAAACAACTATTCCCCCAAAAGGGCTTTAATCGTAACAAAGAATTTCTGGGGGGAACGGAAAATCGGCCGCACTCTAATAAAATTCGTTCCCATAGTTTATTTATAATTATCAACTTATTTAAGAAAGCGCATCGCAGGATTTATATGTCGATGCTGCTATATATTTCCCATGCTATAAAAAAAGGGTGATTTTATGGTTGTCGGAGTATGCTTGATAAACGTGGAGCTGGGAAAGGAAGCAGAGGTTAAGGACGTTCTTTCCAAGCAGGAGGACATAAGAGAGGTGCTGCACCTGTTCGGAGAGTACGACTTCATAGCGATAATAGAAACAGACGGCTTGAGGGCTCTCAACGACATCGTGGATAGAATCAGGGGAATAAAAGGGATAACAGCCACGAGGACCATAATCGGGGCAGAGTTTTAAAATTACATTTCACTAGAGAGACTCGATCCAGCTTATGACCGCATCTGCCCATTCTTTTACGGACGTCTTTACCGTATCCTTCACGTCCTCAAATTTTGCAGCGTTGTAGACGTAGTAGTATCCGCCGTTTTTTATGTTTTTCTGTTCCCTGTAAACCATGCCCGCAACGATTAGATTTCGCAGCGCTCTCTGCATCGTGCTCCTGTCCTTGCCGAATTTGCGCACGAGCTCGTTTACGGTCAATGCGTCGCGGTTTACCAGCTCAAAGTAAATTTCTGTTTCAAACTTCTTTAATCCGAACATGCAGTTCATTACAGTTTCGATCGAAGCTCCTCCGTATGGAGCCTTCAAATCAGGAAAGTTTTTCATGCCTCGCCTCTCAGACCCTTTATATGCTCGTAGGCACTCAGTGCGGCGATGCAGCCCTGAGCCGCGGCAACGACGACCTGCTTTACCGGAAACGAAGTTACGTCGCCCGCTGCGAATAAACCCTTTACATTCGTTTCCTGCCTTTCGTTCGTTATTATATGCCCTCTATCGTCCAGGCCTACATTTAGATTTTTTAGAAAGCCAACGTTCGGCTTCTTCCAGACAAATGCGTAAACGAAGACTCCGTCCGCATCTATATTATATTCCTGCTTTTTCTCTCTATCATATACTTTTATGCCCTTTACTACACTGTCTCCGAAAATTTCTCTGACCTCTGTGCTGAGCAGTACATTCGCTCTGCTGTTTTTTAGCTTTTCTTTCAGCACTTCTTCAGAAATTATTTTTTTTTCCTTTACTATCAGTTTAACTTCGCTTGCTATGTCTGCTAGGAGCAATGCGCTCATAACAGCAGCCCTTCCGTTACCTACCACAACAGCCTTTTTATTTTTGAAGAGCGGCGCGTCGCAGGTTGCGCAGTAGCTTACTCCCTTCCCCTTCAGCTCAGCCTCGCCGGGCACATTTAGCTCCGCATGCCTCTCCCCCGTAGCGATTATAACTGCCTTTGCGAGATATTCGCTGTTGTTTGTCTTCACTTTAAAAATCTCGTTTTTCTCTATTTGCAACACTTCCTCGAATTGCTTAATTTCAACCCCTATCTTTTCCGCATGCTTCCTGAAAATCTCAGCAAGCTCCATGCCTTTTATTTCTAAAAAGCCCGGATAGTTCTCAACTAAGCTTGCCTCTGCGATTAATCCGCCTGGTAATGCCTGCTCAAGGACGAGAGTTTTAAGCCTGTTTCTTACGGCATATATTCCTGCGCTCAATCCTGCCGGTCCGCCACCAATGATTATTAAATCTTTCTCCTCCATATCACTCCACACTAGTAAGCGCTTTGATAAATTCTTCCTTACTCGGCGTTCCAACGATTTTTTTAGCGCCATTAATAACAATCGTAGGCACTGCCATTATCCCGTACTCCAGCGCCCTCTTGGGGTTTTGCATCGCATCTATAATTTCAACTTCCACGTTTTTGAGGTCTTTTGCTACCTCTTTCACAAGCGCAACAGCCTTAGGGCAGTGCGGGCACATCTCTGTTTTGAATACCTCGACTTTGACCATGCAATTCCTCCTTTCACTAGTCGGAGATATATCCGATGGTATAAATAAGTTTTTCCACAACCGTGCACATCCGAAAAATGTTTATATGGCTGTGTTAAATCCTAGTATCAGGAGGACTTATTGCTTATGAACGCTGAAGAATTCGAAGAGAGCGTGTTTCACAAAAAACTGAAATTAAAGTTGAAGGAGAAGGGCAAGGAGGGCAGGATACTGTTTCTCAAGGATTATCTGGATTACCTCGTCAGAAAGGACAGGACAATTCCGCCTGATTTTCCTACCTTTGTAAGAGAAATCATGGGCCTGGATGACCGAGGAGGGTTCATCCACATAAGGATATGGCACGAGAAGAGCGAGCTGGTCGAATTTGCGATAGACAAGGGCTATGAGTACAAGGTAGAGCACTATGATTGAGGGCGAATTCCTGGTGGGAGAGGCTCTGGTCGGCGAGGAACCGGAAATAGCGCACATTGACCTGATAGTCGGGAAGAAGAGCGGTGCAGTTGGTCAAGCGTTTGTGAATTCCATGGCACAGCCCAGAGCCGGACACACACCCATACTGGCTGTTGTAAGACCAAATCTGCCAGCGAAGCCGGCAACTCTCATCGTGCCCAAGGTAACAATAAGAAATCTGGAGGATGCGGAAAGGTTGTTTGGACCGGCACAAAGTGCGGTAGCAAAGGCAGTTGCAGACGCAGTTGAGGAGGGAATCATACCCAAGGAGGAGGC
>JACRDW010000083.1 GCA_016212785.1 Methanobacteriota archaeon
CGCAGAGTAAGCTGCGAGGTTTGCGACCGTGCCCGAAGTAGGCAGCACGTTCACATACTCTGCCCTGAACAGCTTTTTAGCAAGCTCTACCGCAATAATTTCAACTTCGTCTATGTACTTGCATCCCTGATAGAGCCTCTCTCCAGGACTGCCCTCCGCATATCTGTGCCCAAAGTCAGAGGCGGTAACTTCTCTTACGAGAGCGCTCGAAACGTTCTCGCTCGCTATCATGGTCAGGCACTCTTCCATCCATTTGTGATGCTTCTTTACAGCCTCTCTCACCTTCATGGCACTCTTCTTGAAGCTCATTCCTTCCTCCTAAGACAGAAATCGACCTAAGGGTATATTAATTTTTTTGGTCGGGAAATGAGATTACTTCCGAGAAAACAGTGGAATTTATCTATGCTTAGCTTTCTCGACTTCTTCAAATCAACCGCTCTTGCACCTGCTAGATAAAACAACTTCCCTGCATTTTATTTGTTTAATCGTACCAATAATAAGGTTGTAAGTGGCAAATATGTTAGATCCTATCACTTCCTCAAAAGCTTTGGAAAGAATGGTTACCAAGCACGGCGAGAAAGGTTTGCTCAGGAAGTACTACCGCTTCCGTCCAGCCAGATTCTACGGCGGCATCGCAACCGCCGATGCCGTCGGCTGCAATCTTAACTGCGCCTTCTGCTGGGTTAAAGAGCCCAGGTTAAAGCCCTGGAAGTATGGGGAATTCTATTCGCCCGGAGAGGTTGCGAGTAAGCTCGAAGAGATTGCCAGACGCGGCAGATTTTCAAAAGTAAGGGTCTCAGGGGCTGAGCCTACGATTGGAAGGGAGCACTTGGTTGAGCTGATAAATGTTATTGACAAAGACCTTCTCTTCATCCTTGAAACCAACGGCATGCTCATAGGATACGATGAGAGCTATGCCAGGGAGTTTGTTGGCAAGAACGTGTATGTGAGAGTTGCGCTGAAAGGCGCCAGCAGCGAGGAGTTCGCACTGCTTACAAATGCTAAGCCAGAGTTCTACGACTACCAGATTAAAGCGCTGGAGAATTTGGAGAAGTACGGCATAAGCTATCGTCCAGCGCTCATGACCTTTTCCAAAAACATTCAAGGGTTGAAGGAAAGATTAGAGAAAGTAAGCCCAGGATTATCTGAGGAAATCGAAATAGAAGAACTCATGCTCTTCCCGCATGTGAAGAAGGAGCTGGAGAAAAAAAACATTCTCTGAGTTATCAAGCTTTATGAAAACAGGCATCTTGGTCTTTTGTCGTATCGACTGCAATCGGAATGCAGGGCCCTATTATATCTCAGGGGTACTTTCTATCTCTGTGAATTATTTCTCCAGTCAGCTCTCTTACTTCAACTATAATGCGTATCCTGTCAAAACGCCAAGGTAGAGCTATTGGTCTTATGGTTAGTAATTTTTTATAAGATAACTAATATTATTAGCAGGACGATTGATATGCTGCTGGTTGTGAGATTTCCGAAGAAACAGTGGAAGAAAGTCAATATAAGTAGATTTCTATCCAAATTTGAGAAGATTCGAGCAAGTACGATTATTGATGTACCTGAAAAAGAGCTGGACCACGTTCTCAGAGTGCTGAGCAGAAATGACTGCGATGTAAAACTCGTTAAACCTGTAAAGAAGGAAGTCGAAGAAAAGATAGTCAGCGAGCTTTTAAAGCTGTGCCAGAAGGTCAGGATGAACGAGGCTCAGCCCAAAGAAATTGAGAAGTTTGCCGCAGATGCGATAGCAAAATTCAGTCTGGAAAAACTCGATGAGGAAGCCGCAGATATTTTGCACCTTGGGATCGAGTTTGGAAAAGAGCCAAACTTGCTGACTTTGAGCGAAATCGAGAAAGAGTGCAAGGATTTTTTGTTTGGATAAAGTTGGCAATCGCTGAAAATATAATGCAGGAACGTTAAATTTAAAGGCGTAATTCTCTCTATTCAATGCGATGTATAGGGTTTATAGTACTGAGACTTTTGACAGGCAGGTAAGAAAACTTTCAAAAGAAGAGCAAAAACAGGTTGAGCGCATCGAGCATCAACTTAAAATAAATCCTTTTGTAGGCAGGCCATTAGGCTATGTATTTTTTAGAGAAAAAAGGATTAGATAGATATTAAGCCACTCGTTTTATCCTCCCAGCTTTCACATCCTCAAGGCTCATGACAAGCTGCTCGATGAGATTTCTGTCTATATTTTCAAGTCTCTTCAACCGTTGATATTCTTTCTTCGAGATAGTCACCGTTTCTGCTGCCATGTTTATCTCTTCTATAGTTACCGTATAAAAACTTTTTTATTTTTTCTGTGCGCCGAGCAATTTCATATAACATATCAGGTTTTAATTATTTTTGTAAGATATATATTTTTGCGGGTTTTCCCATATTTCGCCTCCGGCACGTGCCCTTACGAGCCGCTATATCCCCCGCACCGCAGCATATAAATAAGTGTTCGCATAGCCTGCGCAGCTGCCCCAGCGCTCCTCTGCGAATTTTCTTATCTCGGCAGGCTTTTTTTTGCGGTAGTACTTCTCCATGGCGCGCTGAATCCAGACGTCGATGGGGAAAGCTTGAAGAAATCCATAGCCGTAGAGCAGCACGCAGTCCGCAACTTTTTCTCCGACGCCAGGGAATTCCATCAGCGTCTGCTTTGCAGTTTTGTAGTCGGTCTCCCCAATTTTTTTAAAGTCGTGAGAAAGCACGAGCTCTGCGGTTTCTTTCAGAAATTTTTCCCTGAAGCCAAGGGAGCACTTGCTCAAGTCTGCTTTTAAAATTTCCTCTGGCGTTAGTACCCTGCCCTCTCTCATCAGGCTCTGAACGTTTTTGCGAATGCGTGGAATGTTGTTGTTTATCGAGCAGATGAAGCAGACCAATGTTTCCCAGGGGTCGCTAAGAGTTACTCTCAGCCCGCGATAGTTTTTTATCGCCCGCTTGATTGCAGCATCTGTAGAAATCTTTTTGTAGATTTTATTTAAATCGTCGCCGGCCCTGAGCAACTTGAGCACATGTTCTTCAAATCCTTCTGTGCAGCGCAGGTTGTTATCATACCAGATATAGCACTTTTCGCCGTCTATGTATCTGAAATATTTATTGCCCTCCTTGTTCCAGATAAAATTCGGGGGTTGCCCCGACTCCATCGTAAGCCTTAGATTTAGAATCATCTTTCGCAAAGCTCGTCAAGGTAGCGAAGCCAGATTTCATCGTCTATATTCGGAAAAGAATAAGTTGCATTCACCATGAAGTAGCGGCTTATGC